>JAISFR010000036.1 GCA_031263565.1 Candidatus Adiutrix sp.
AGGCATTGTCCATAAATAACCTGTACATCTCCCTGGCGGCGTTGCTCCGGCTTTGGCCGCTAACAATCCGGCCAAAGCCGGAGCGCCTGGCCAGGAAAACGTACAGGTTATTTCTTAACAAGCCCTTACTGTAAAAATTCCGGCCCGGCGGAATCCGATTCGGAGTCGAAAAGCGAGGCCAGCCGGTAATAAAAGGTGATCAGTCCGTCGTCTTCAAAGAAGACGAAATCATCGGGGATATCGCGTCCCAGGTAGCCGCCCGCGCCCCGGAAGTAATCGCAAAAATCCGAATAGCTGAATCCGATGATTCCGTGCTCGGCCATTTTTTGATAAACGGATTTTAGATTGAGCCCAGAATCAATCCGGGGTTTAATGGAATCCATTATCTCGCTGAGCAATTCGGCGGGGTCCGGCGCGGTCGTGGTTTCATTTTTCCGCCTGTGAAGACGGGTGCCGCCGCCGCGGACATAATCGCAAAACGTCGGATAGGCCATTGTCAGACGGCCCGCTTTCAACAAATCCTCATAGACAAGTTTGAGGCTGTAGCCCCGCTCCAGCCTGGCCTCGATATCCGACTGAGCCGCCCGGTATTCAGTCCGGGCGCAATAGGGTCTTTTCTTGTAAATAGCCACGATGCTTTTCCTTCTGTCGTGTTGACGATTAATCAGGGCCGCTGGCGGGGCGCCCAGGCCCAGCCGGCGACATGGGGTTGCTGATGAGAAAGAGGCCTCTTTAGTGTCCAGGCCCTGTTTGAAATAATCTCCGAGAAGGCGATTCCAGACCCGAACCGTTTCCAGGTCCATCGCCTTGGGCCGGTCGTCCAGCCCTTTTTTATGGAAGAGCTGGCCGACCCGCTCCATCAGGTCGCTTCAGGGGGGCTCAATTGGGGGTTGTGCGGGTCGTGGTTGCAACGGTTGCCGGTAGGGCGGGGGTCATTTATCTGACACATGAAACGGCCCTCCGGTCTTTCCTGGTCAGGTAAAGACAAGGTGGCGAAAATTCAGGGTAAAATGGCGGCCCATTTTGAATGTAAAATCCTGCACAATAGAGAACAGGAGGGTCAAAAATCGGCTCTATTTTGCAGGGTGTGGCAGAGCCTGAAATAGAGGGGTAAAAATGCGGCTTTTGGAGATTTGGGTAGAAGGATGGGTAGAAAAACAGAAAAAGCCTTGCGATTTTTATCTCGAAAGGCTTTGATAATACTTGAAAATTAAGTTTTAAAGCTTGGCAGTCCCAACGGGAATCGAACCCGTGTCCCCGCCGTGAGAGGGCGATATCCTGGACCGCTAGACGATGGGACCGCTACAAACCCGTTTATATTACCATTCTTCCTCGGCCAAGGCAAGGTTTTTATTCCCGCCGTTTTTAGCTTGACTTCAGCCGAGGCTTGTCCTATAGTGGCAAATTCCAAGAGCTTGTGGAGGTTCTTAAAATCATGTATGCAGTAATCAAATCCGGCGGCCGCCAGTTCAAGGTCGAACCGGGCCAGGTGCTGAGAGTCGACAAGTTGGACGGCCAGGTGGGCGACAGCCTGACTCTGACCGAAGTGCTGCTGGTCAAAGACGGCGAGGCCCTGAAAGCCGGAACCCCCCTGCTGGAGGGCGTTACCGTCACGGCCACCGTGCTCGAACAGGACCGCGGCCGGAAGATCATCGTCTTCAAAAAGAAGCGTCGCCAGGGCTACCAGAAAAAACAGGGCCACCGTCAGGATTACACTACCTTGAAAATAACCGCCATCAATTTGTAGCCGGGCGGCAGGCAGCCAAGATTTGAGTCGATGAAAGGAACTGTTTGTTCCTTAATTAAGAATAATCAATGACGCGGATTTTAAGGAGATTTACTCATGGCTCATAAAAAAGCGGGCGGCTCCAGCCGCAACGGTCGCGACACCATCGGCAAGCGCCGGGGCGTCAAGCGTTACGCCGGGCAGGCGGTCAGGGCCGGCAACATTCTGGTGCGCCAGTTGGGCACCAAGATCCATCCCGGACACAATGTGGGCCTGGGGCGCGATTATACGCTCTTCGCCCTGGTCGACGGGGTGGTCAAATTTGAACGTTACGGGGCCGATCGCAAGAAAGTCAGCGTCTACCCGGTCGTCGCCTGACCGGGCCTCCCTTTCGGCGTTTGCGCGAATGAAAGCCGTCCCTTGCTTTTTCAGGGACGGCTTTTTCACCTTGGATGAGCACAAGTTCTTGAAAAGGGGAGGGCATGGGCGCAGGAGACCCGGCCGACTTCACCCGGGATTATCTGGAGGCGGGCCGCCAGCTTACCGAGCGCGACCTCTGGCGCGATCGCCTGGCCGCGGCTGACGGCCCGGTCCCCGCCGGTCCGGAGCGCTTGAGGGCCAAAGATAATTTCCTGGCCGACATTCTGGCCGATCCGGAACTGGCCGCCGCCTGCTCCGATTTTTTACCCTCGGCCCCGGGCTTGGCGGCCGGGGGTCCCGACCTTCTTCAGCGGCCCCCGGAACTGCCGCCCTGGACTTATCCGCCGTCAGCCGCCGGGGGCGGCGGGGCGCCTCCGGCCGCCTGGAGCGGGGAGGGCGCGGAACTGCTGAAGGATTTCAACGCCAAAGTGGCCGCTTTGCTGGCCGGGGCCGCCCTGGCCGGGGCCGCCCCCCTTGACGAAAAATACCTCTACAGCCACAGCCTTGACGGCCGCCCCATCCGGCTGACCGGCCGGCCCGGTTTTGACCCGGAGGCCGGGGAGCTCAATCTGCCCCGCCGGGCGGATCGGGTCCTGATTCTGGCCTTCATCCGTTTTCCGGAGATTCTGGCCGTTAATCCGATTCTAGCCCGTCTGCGGCCGGCGGCCGGCTGGCTCAACTGGCCTCAGCAGGTCGCGGCCACCCTGAAAATGGCTGATTTTCTGCGCCGGCAGGGAGCCCTGGCCTGGCCCTCGGCCGGCGGAATTTTAATGGGCCATCATTTGGGGGCTTTGGCCGGGCTGGGCGAACTGGGCCGGCCGGGTCTGCTGATCAGCCCCGAATACGGCCCGAATTTGCGCCTTTTTAGCATTATCACCGATTACCCCTTTGAACTGGGGCGGCCGCTCAATTTCGGGGTGGCCGATTACTGCGAGACCTGCCAGCGCTGCATTAACGAATGCCCGGCCAAGGCCTTGGCCGGGGGCGGCCGCCGCCCTGGTTTTTACCCCTGGCCGGTTGACTGGCGGGCCTGTTTCGACCGCTGGCTGGAAAAAAAAGACCTCTGCCGCAAGTGCCTGGACGTCTGCCCCTATACCCGGGAACCGCTGATCACCCTTCACCGCAAAAGCTGAGGGCCCCATTTTTCAGCCGTCGGCGCTTTTTTTGATTTTGACCAGCAGATCGCCCTGGCCACCGTCGGGCTTTTTGAGGCCGTAGCCCGGGATTTTGAAGTTGGCCCCGGCCCGGGTGCCGGGGGGGATGGTCAGGCGCAGGGCCTGGCCGCTTAAGGGCTGGACCAGGGGGCGGCAGCCGTCGGCCATCTGGCCTTCGTTCAATTCCAGGGAGGTCAGGAGATCAAAGCCCCGGCGGCTGAAATCAGGGTCGGGGCTGACGGTCAGGGTGACGACGACGTCCCCGGGCCGGTCCCCGGGCCGGGCCGGTCCCCGGGCCCTGACCACCAGTCTTTGGCCGCTCTGGGCGCCGGGCGGGACGCTGACCGGCACCTTGACCGCCCCGCCCGGAATGTTATAGGCCACGAATTTATCGGCCCCCAGGGCGGCTTCTTTAAAAGAGACCAGCAGAGGCACGGCGATATCCGGAGAGCGCTGATCCCGCCGGGTCTTTTTCTGGCCGAAGCCGTCGAAAAAATCACTGATGCGGGCCCGGGGGTCTTCCTGCTCGACGGGGGCGGCCTGGCCGCTGAAAATCCGGCTCAAAGTGTCCCGGGCGTCGGCCAGGCCGAAAAATTTCAGGAAATCACCGGGCTCAAAACCCTGAAAAATTTCTTCATGGCTGTATTCGTTCTTGAATTTCACCGGCCCCAACAGGTCGTATTGCCGCCGGCGACTGGGGTTGCTCAGGACCGCGTAGGCCTCGGCAATGGTCTTGAAGCGCTCTTCGGCCAGCTTGGAGCCCGGGTTGCGGTCCGGGTGCCACTGGACGGCCAGGCGGCGATAGGCGCGCTTCAGCTCCTCGGCCGAAGCCCCCCGGATCACGCCCAGCACAGCGTAATAATCAGCCTGGGCCATGATTTTTATCCGCGGCCCGGGCCTCCTGGGCCAGGGTTTCCAATTCCCTGGCCAGGCGCTGGAAATCCCGCTGGCCCAGGAGATTGAGGCCCGGCTCGTCCGGGTCGCTGGAACTGACTTCCAGGTGGGCGCAGCCCGCCAGGCGGCCGACAAAACCCTGCCGGGGGCGCACTTCGGAAATGCGGGCCAGGGTCACGCTTTCGTCCCGGCCCAGGCCCCACCAGGAGGCGGCCGTCAGATAGCGCGGGCTGAGGGCATAACTCAGGCTCAGGCGGTGAATGATCAGGCCCAGGCAGATCAGGCCCAGAACAATCCACCTGGCCGGACCCTGATCCGGATCGCGTTCAAAATAAATGACGGCCGGGCCCAGGCCGAGGCCTAAGAAAAGAAACCACAGGGACCTTACGGCCGGACGAAAGACTTTTACCGGCGGGGCTTCCTCAGAGGCCGGGATGAAGCCGCCGTCCGGCTGGTCCTCTTCGGAGTCCTCCCGGCTTTCTTCGGGGGTCTCCCAGACCTCTTCGGAGTCCTCCCGGACCTCTTCGGGGGTCTCCCGGGCCTCTTCGGAGTCCTCCCGGCTCTCTTCGGCCGCCTCTGGCTCTTCTTCAGGGCCCCCCCGGCCGCTTTCCGCCTCCGGCCGGCCTTCTTCGGAATTCTCCCGGTCGTCTTCGGCGGCCGTCTCTTCCGGGCCGGATGAGGCCCCGGTCTCTCCGGCCGGCTCGGCCGCCGAGGCGCCGTCCGGCGGCCGGGCGTCGAGAGCGGGGACTTCTTCGGCCTCTTCCGCGGCCGGGCTTTCCGGGCCCGGGCTTTCCGGGCCCGGCGGCTCTTCATCCTCGATCAGCACCGCGTCAGCCAGAAACTCGTCGTCGCCGGCCGGCCGTTCCCCCGGCGCTTTTTCCGGATTTTCACCATGGCCGTCATCGTTCTTCATATTCAGAGGTTCCCGTTGTATAATGCGAATAAATTCAGCCGGCTTCCATAATAGCAAGAAGCGGGCATATTTTCAAACCGGAGACCGCCCCCATGATCCAGAAACAAACCTTGACGCTGCCCGGATCGTTTTTTTTCCTCTTCGCTTTTCTGGCCGGGCTGGCCGGATCTCTCCCGGCCCTCTGGCTGACGGCCGCTTCTCCGGCCGCGGCCGACAGCCAGAGGGCCCTGGTGGCCGGGGAACTGCGCCTGGCCGACGACAGCGGCCGAACCCGCCTCCTCTTGACCCTGGTTCAGGGCCAGCCCCGGCTCTTCATGCTTGACGACGATGGGGAATATCGCCTGGAAATGGGCCTGGGCGCGGCCGGCGAACCGCATATCTGGCTGCGGGATCAGGACGGCGCGGCCAAAGTGCAGGTGGCCTTGACCGGCCGCGGCCGGCCGGCCTTCAGGCTGGCTGATCAGCGGGGCCGGGAAAGGGCCATCCTGGCCCTGAGCGAAGAGGGGCATCCGACCCTGATCATGCGTGACGAGGGGGGCCGTGACCGGCTGGCCCTGTGGCGGGACCAGAAAGAGAGCGGCCTGGCCCTGGCCGACCAGGACAGCCGCCCCCTGGCCGCTTTCAGCGCCCCTGAAGGCGGCCGGGCCCGGCTGTCTTTTTTCGAGGCCGGCGGGCAGCCCTACCGGGTGTTTGATTGAACCGGAATTATTCGTTGAATATATTCTTTATGGCCAGGCTGCCCCGGATGAGGGAACCGTCTGGCAGATCTTCGCTGATCAGGGTTGAGCAGTTCGCGAGACAGGCGCTGGCCACAATCTGGCTGTCCCAGTATGACACCGACATTGTTTCGCGGAGATCCGAAGCGAGGAAGGCGGCTTCTTTCGTAAAGCCGGCGACTTCACAGATCTCGAACAGGCTGTCTATGAATTGCCGGAGTCCGGCCTCGCTTTTGCCCAGTTTCTTCAGTACCCGCATGGTTTCATTGACGACTTGATACGAAATAACCGGGCGGGAGTCTATGGCGGCGGCGTTTATAAAGGCGCGCGCTTTCCGTCCCCGCTCTTCACTTGACCCGGACAGCGCGTAGACCCAGATGTTGCTGTCGATAAACAGCCTATTCGTCATAACAATAATCCCTGTTGAACTTATAGCCGCTTGGCGTTTTCACGGGATTGGCGTCGGCCATTGCAAAGAGTTTGCTCACCGCCTCCTGGCGGTCAGCCGGTTGCCGCTCCGCAAGCGTCAGGGGAAAGGGCATCCCGCGCGACCTGACAATTTGCCGCGCAAATATATTGACGGCCGATGAAATGTTAAGCCCAAGTTCGCTGAGAATCAGGTCGGTCTGCTTGCGGAGGGCATCATCCATTCTTATGCTGATTTGAGCCATATTTTTATCACCTCTTGGTGCATTGTCTACCAAAAGAAATGCAATGTCAAGCAGCGGCCTCCTGGCCCGGCGATTCTCAAAGTAGCTTTCCATTTGCCCTTGAGGCCTGTATCAAGGTATAATCGCTTCATCAATTGAGGCGATTAGAGGGTTTAAATGCTTCAGTATTTTTGGCAGTCGGAACAGTGGCCTCATTATCGCTGGCGGGCGGAGGATTTATTGGCGCCGCTGGCGGAACTGCGTAAAACCCAGGGCCGCGTCTTGGGGCTGGCGGCGAGCCTGGGTTTTGATGAAGGGTTGCGGGCGACAGCCCTGGCCTTGGAGGAAGACGCCATGCAGACGGCGGCTATTGAAGGCGAGCGGCTGGACCGGGAAAAAGTGCGGTCTTCCATTGCTCTGCGCCTGGCTTTGCCTTCCGCTTCGCTGCCTCCCCTCGACCGGGCTGTGGACGGGTTGGTGGAAGTGCTTTTGGACGCCACCCGCCAATATGACCAAGCTCTGGATCAAAAGCGTCTTTGCGGCTGGCACGCCGCCTTGTTCCCGACTGGCCGCTCGGGCCTTGAGCGGGTCACGGCGGGCGCTTGGCGCACGGCCGCCCTGCGGGTGCTTTCCGGCCCCTTCGGAAAACAAAAGGTGCACTTTGAGGCCCCGCCCCCGGAGCGCCTGCCCGGCGAGATGAAAACGTATTTCGCCTGGTGGCGGGAGAGCCGGGACCTGGACGGCTTGATTCGAGCCGCTTTGGCCCATCTGTATTTCGTCACCATTCACCCCTTTGATGACGGCAATGGCCGCCTGGCCCGCGCCCTGTCCGATTTGGCCCTGGCTCAGGACGAAGGCGCGGGCCGTCGTTTTTACAGCCTGTCGGCTCAGATCATGAAAGAGCGCCGGGAGTACTACCGCGTTCTGGAGCGGACGCAAAAAAATGACGGGGATTGCACCGAGTGGCTTTTATGGTTTTTCGGATGCCTGACGCGGGCCATAGAAGGTACGGGGCAAATTCTGGCCACGGTGCTGCTGAAGGCCAGGTTCTGGCAAAAGCACGCCGAAGCCTCGCTCATCAACGAACGTCAGCGAAAAGTCTTAAACCGGCTGCTCGACGCCGGCCCCGGCGGTTTTGAAGGCGGGCTGAGCACCCGCAAATACATGAGCTTGACCAAAACCTCCCGCGCCACCGCCTGGCGGGAAATCGACGATTTGCTGAAGCGGGGTTTGCTGGCGCCCCGGCCGGGCGGCGGGCGCAGCACGGCTTATGATATTGACTGGCCTGCCGGATGAAGATCAGCCGATCCGTCAGGGCTTGTTAAGAAATAACCCGTACCTTTTCCCGGCCGGGCGCTCTTGCTTTAAAGATGCTTACTCGCTTATAATTACAATGAAGTGGAGAGCCGATATGAATACCGAACCTGAGACCCGTAAAACAATGGCGGTTTCGATCTCACGGTTTTGTCAAAAGGGGGGCCTGTGGCTGAAGCCGGTCAAAAACCTTTGGTTTCCGTAATCATGCCGGTTTACAACCGGGAAAAATACGTTCGGGAAGCCCTCCTGTCCATACTTCAGCAAACTTATCCCCGGCTGGAACTCCTGGTGGTGGACGACGGTTCCGCTGACGGCACTCCGCGTATTTTGGCGGAGATGGAGGCCGCCTGCCGGGCGCGCTGCGAAAGGGTGAGCTTCCTTCAACAGGCGAATCAGGGCACGGCCGCCACCTTGAACCGCCTTTTGAAGTCCGTTCAGGGCGATTTCGTCTACCGGCTGGATTCCGACGACCTGGCCAAGCCGGAGGCCATTGAGCATCTGCATGAGGTTCTGGTCAAAAATCCGGATTGCGGGTTGGCCGTGGGCGATGACGAACTGATCGACGAAAACGGCTGCCGGGTCTATTGGGACGCCCGGCGCCGCTTTGTCCGCGATCCGGCTCAGGCCGCCTGGCTGACTTTCGGGGCCTGGCTTAAAGCTCTGCGGCCGGATATAGATTTCGATTCCGAGGCTTTCGGCGGCTACGGGAGCCTGTTGGACGGCAACTACATTCCCGGGGGCTACCTGGTCCGGGCCCACCTGGTCCGGGCCATGGAATTCACCCCCCGGGCGCCCCTGGAAGATCACTATATGATGCTGCAACTGGCCAGGCTGACCCGCATGAAATATCTGGACCGGGTTTTGTATTCCTACCGCTGGCACACCGCCAACAGCATCCTGCGGCGCAAAAGGGCCCGTTCTTTTTCACGCCGGACCCTGAAATATGAATTGGAAAACCTGCTTCGTTCGGCTGATCCGGCCCTTCGCCGCCTGGCTGAAGAACGGCTGAGCCGGGCGAATAAAAAGACCAAACTGAAGGTCGCCCGTTTTTTTGAGATTTATCGCCTCGGCTTCATCGACCGGGTCGAATACCGCTTGCGTTTGGGCCCCAAAACCTTTATTTTGAAAACAGTTTATTGAATGAGGCTGCTATATGTAGTAATGTGGCTACAATAGAAATTCAAATTAGGAGCTGTTGACGTGACCATTACCACTATCTCCAGCCGCGAGTTGAATCAGGATGTCACCAGCGCCAAGAAGGCGGCCAAGAGCGGCCCCGTATTCATCACCGATCGCGGCAAGTTTGCTCATGTGCTGTTGAGTATCGAGGAATACCGGCGGTTTACAACCTCATTTCCCGGTGATTACAGCTATGAGTTCGCTGTTGGCGGATAACTATTTGGAAAAAAGATAAAAATAATTATTGACTCTAAGTCCTTGAATAGCTATAATATATTATAGCTCACAAGGAACAAATATCGTAACTATTCATCCCCTACAGTCCGGTGATATCAAAAAAAACGAAAAAAGTTCTTGACACGATTTTGCTGGATCTGGCCTTGGTGTTTGCTGGCAGTGCCTATGGCCTCATTTGAGGCGGTCAGGGTTTCGTCAGAGACGCTATTTTCATTTCCGCCCCAAGGGAAAAGCGAAACCTTTCAAACGTGACTCTCCAGTCATTTTAGGTCGGCTTTTTTCGCCTGAAAAATCCGTGCTATAATGCTTTAAATAAGGAAGCACTGGACAGGCGATGACCCTCAAAGATTTCGATCCCCAGCAACTTATGCAAAGCGCTCGTCAGCAGATCGCCGACGAGCCAAACCTGTCGTCGGCCCTTAAAACTACTATTGAGCTGCTGATCACCCTCTGTCTTCTACTCTTGGAGCGTCTGCCGAAAAACTCCAAAAACAGCAGCCTCCCTCCCAGCCAGGACCCCAATCGGACCAAACAGCCCAAAGCCAAAAACATTCGTCGTCCCGGCGGACAACCTGGCCGACTCGGAAGAACCTTGAAAGCCGTCCCCGATCCTGACCGTGTCGAGCTCCTTGAAGTCGACCACCGCAAATTGCCGCCAGGACGCTGGCGGGACAGCGGCCGCTTTATCAGCCGCCAGGTCTTCGATATCACCGTCAAGACCTACGTGACCGAATACCGCGCCCAAATTATGGTCAATGACCAGGGTCTGGAAGT
>JAISFR010000061.1 GCA_031263565.1 Candidatus Adiutrix sp.
TTTTTAGAGATTCCCTCAGGCCGGGGCGGAATGCCCTTTTCACAGGGCACCGAGACCTGGCAAAGCCCGCAGGCCGTCATCCCGGGGGCCCTGGTGAAAGCCCCGGAGAGGTCGTCCGGTCCACCGGCGAACTCAGGCCAAGTCCTCAGCAGCCAGGGGCGGCTGCTGCCGTATAAATAACGGCGGCAGATTTCCTTGTCATGGCCGCCTTCTTTGCTGATGGCCAGGGCCGGACAGCGCTTGACGCATTGGCCGCAGACCCCGGAATTGAAATAGAGGCAGTTTTCGTAGGGGCCCTGATATGTTCCCGGCGTCGGCGGCAGGTCGGCGGCCAGAACCAGGGCGCCGAGGCGAATGGCCTTGCCGACCGGGGTGATCAGCCCGTCGCTCAGCCCGAAGGTGCCCAGGCCGGCGGCCAAGGCGGCGTGTCTCTGCGACCACTGGCTGGCCAGACCCCGGGGACCGCCTTCCGGAAGCCAGCGCCAGGATGGCAGCAGCTCCGGCGCTGTGGCCCGAATGCCCATTTTCGCCAGCCGGGATATCAGTTTCCTGGCCAGGCCGTCACAGGCCCGGGCGTGGCCCAGAAAACGGTTGCGCACCCAGCGTTCAGCGGGCAGGTTCTTTTCTTTTTTCTGGTCGGCCCGGGTGGCCTCGGTCTGGGGAAGGGCCCAGACCATGACCGACAGCCGCCCGGACGCTTCTTCCCCAAAAGCTTCCTGAAAAGCTTCGGCCGGGGTCCAGTGGAGCGGATGCACCACTTCCTTGAACCTGGCCCAGAGCGGGTCGTCGCCGGCGGCAAAGCCCACCAGCGGCGGGCCAAAAGCCGCTTCGGCCCCGCCGGTCAGGCCCAGGTCGTTTTCCGGGCCGTTCATGAAGTCTATGGCCTGCTGTTCCAGCCAGCCGGCCATTTCCTGAGGGCTGCGCTTCATCAGACACCTTCCGTCTTTGATTTTCGGACTTTGGATGAAACAGGCTCCGGACTATTGAGCCGCGAAAGGGCCTTTAAAGCCTCGGCCGACAAATCGGCCCCGGCCAGGAGTTCCGGCCGCAGAGCCAGGGTTTTGGCCAGGGCCCGCTTCAAGCGCCATTCCCTGACGGCCTTGTGGTTTCCGGACAATAGCGGCTCGGGAACCAAAAAGCCCCTGAATTCCGGCGGCCGGGTATAGTGGGGGTATTCCAGAAGCCCGCCCTGGTGGCTCTCCTCTTCAGCCGATTGGCTTTTGCCCATAAAGCCGGGCAAGAGGCGGGCCACGGCCTCCATCAGCACCATGGCCGGCACTTCCCCGCCGTTCACCACATAGTCGCCGATGGATATTTCCTCATCCGCCAAAAGGTCGATGACCCGCTGATCCAGACCCTCATAGCGGCCGCAGATCAGAATCAGGCTGTCCAGGCGGCTCAGTTCCCTGACCCGGGACTGATTCAGGCGGGTTCCCGAAGGGCTGAGAAAGATTCGCCAGGGCCGGGCCGGGCCCCGGGAAACGGCCTCGATAGCCGCGGCCATCGGTTCCGGCTTCAGGACCATGCCCGGGCCGCCGCCGTAAGGCCGGTCGTCGGCCGTGTGGTGACGGTCGGAGGTAAAATCCCGGGGAGAACTGAGGCGAACCTCGATGATTTTCTTTTCGATGGCCTTGGCCATCAGGGATTCGGAGAGAAAAGAAGCGAAGAGCTCCGGAAAAATGGTGATGACGTCAAAGCGCATGGCTCTTCCTTTGAGATCTTTAAAATATGCGGTTCTGATAAAAAAAGCGGTAGCCAGGGCTACAAGCTCCAATTATAGCCGGCCGCTAAGCCGAAGAACGGATCTCCTGCCTGGAAAAAATGAAACAGGACAGATGAAAGACCAGAGCCGCCCATATCAAAAGGGCGGCCAGGTGAGGCATGAGCAGGACAAGGCTCTGCCCGACGGGCAGCGGGCCGCTGAAGCGGCCGGTATAAGGGTCGCTGACGGCCGGGTCCGCCAGTTGGCGGCTTTGGTCCGGACTGCGACTGGCCGGGTCCAGCAGAAAGCCGGCCGCCTCCTGATAGAGTTTGACCGGGGAGAGCAGGCTGAAAGATCGGAAGAGTTCCTCCCGCGCGGCCAGTTCCGCTCTGGTCGGGCGAAGGGAATCATTGACCGGGGCCAAGGCCCCGGCCAGAGCCCCGGCCGCAACGGCGCCCAAAAAGGCCAGGCTCAGCCAGAGAGCCCCGCAGGCCAGGGCCGAGGCCAGGGCGCCGCGAAAAACAATGGAGGACAGGAGCCCCAGAGCCAGCCAAAAGCCCAGATAAAGCACCGTCAGGGCCCAGAACAGAAAAAGCCGCCCCAGTTCGTCCGCCGTGGGGACCAGCCCCAGCCAGGCCAGGGACAGACCGGTGATCAGCATCAGCAAGGCGGCGGCCATTACGGCCAGGGTCAGGAGACCGGCCAGAAACTTGCCGGCCAGCAGTTCGTCGCGGTAAATCGGCTGAGACAGTATTTTGGACAGGGTGCCCTGCGCCCGTTCCCGGGAGACCGAATCAAAGCCCAGGACCAGCCCGGCCAGGGGGCCCAGATAAGCGACGAACATGAAGGCCGGGAGCCAAGCCCCGGGAGCGGTGAAAAGTAAGAGGAAGAGCCGGCCTTCCAGGAAAAGCCCCGGACCATCGCCCAGCCAGCCCCGGAGGCCGTCCCCGGCCAGGCTGACGCTTAAGAGGGCGGCCAGAAAGATCAGGGCGCAGATGAGGGGAAAGCGGGCGGAACTGAAGTGGTCGCCCAATTCTTTACGGAGGACGGCGATCATGGCCCGGCCTCGCCCAGCCGGAAGTAATGCCGGTAGACGGCCCGCAGACCGCTCTCCAGGGAGGCGGCGGCGGCCAGTTCAGCCACCGGGCCCTGGGCCATCAGGCGGCCGCCCTTTAAAATGGCCACTCGATGGACCACCCGTTCCACCAGATCCAGCAAATGAGAGGACAAAAGCACGGTCAGCCCGGCCCGGGCCGACAGATCGGCCAGGAGTTCCAGCATCCAGTCGATGCCCTCGGGGTCCAGCCCCAGGGTGGGTTCGTCCAGGATAAAAATATCCGGTTTTTTGATCAACAGTTCAGCCAGCCCCAGACGCTGCCGCATGCCCCGGGAAAAGGCGCCGGCCCGGCGGTCGGCCGCCTCGCCGAGGCCCACCGCGGCCAGGGCCTCCTCAACGGCCCTTTCGCGGGCTTCCGGCGCCAGGCGGTTGAGTTCATAGACAAAACGCAGATTCTGCCTGGCGCTCAGGTCGCTGTAAAAACCCACGTTTTCCGGCAGATAGCCAACCCGGCGCTTGACTGCCAGCGGATTTTCCCAGGGGTCGAAACCAAAAACGGAAACCGAGCCGGCCGCAGGCCGGCTCAGGCCCAGAAGCATCAGAATGGTGCTGGTCTTACCCGCGCCGTTGGGGCCCAGGAGGCCGAAAATCTCGCCGGGCCGGATACTCAGATCCAGTTGGTCCACGGCCGTCAGCCGGCCGTAGCTCTTGCTCAGGCCCCGGGCTTCTATGACGGGCGAGTTCTCCACCGGACGGACGTTTCAACGCCGCCCCAGGCGGCGGAAGGTCCAGACCAGGGCCAGAACGGTCAGAACGATCAGGGCCGTCCCCAGCCAGGCCCAGACGCTTTTGGCCTTGACCGTCAGGCGCAGATCCAGGCTGCTTTTGCTGCGCTGGCCCTCGGCGGCCAAACCCAGGCCGTAATCGCCGATGAGGGCCCCGGCCGCCGGAGTGACGGTCAGGGTCACCGGGCGGGGAAGGCGCCCGGGCTCCAGAAAAGGGATGACCGGCGGCTCGATCACCACGGTCCAGTTGTCCGGGGCCACGCTGACCAGGCGCACTTCCCGCTGCGGGGCCGTACCTTCGTTTAAAAGGAAAAAATTCAGCGAAACCGGCTGACCGGGCCCGGTGGCCGCGCTCAGAAGTTCATTGGCCGGAATCAGGCGGATCTGATAAGTGCCGGTCAGTTCCAGGCGCAATTCCGTCTCGGCCGAACCCCATTTGGATTCGGCCCTGACCTTTATGGGAAAAAGCCCGGCCCCGGCCCGGTAATCCGGCCGCAGTTCCAGGGCCAGAGCCCGGCTCTGCCCCTGGGGAATCTGGATGGAGGTGATCTGCTTATCCTCGTAACTGGGCTTGAAATACAATTCCCAGCCGGCCGGCCCCTCGGCCGACAGGCCCACCAGGGCCTCGCCCTCCCCCTGGTTTTTGACGTCCAGGGAAAAAGAGAAGCGGCCGTCGCTGGGCCCGCGCAGTTCCGGGTGGGTGCTGGACAGAATCAGGGGCTTGAGAGTCGCGGCCCGGGCCCGCACCGTGACCCGACAGGCGCTCTCCCGGCTCAAAAAGCCGTCCAGGCTTTGAACCCGGATTCGAAAATCATAATCCCCCGGCCGGATCAGCCCCCCCCGGGAAGGCCTGACCCTCAGGACAGGATTGGCCTCCTGACCGCCGCCCAGGAAAAGGCCGGTCACCAGGTTGGAAAAAACGCGCAGTTCCGTTTCCCAGTCCTCCGGTTTCTCCAGAACGGTCACCACAAAACTGTCGTCGGCCTGCCCGCGGTTGCCGATGCTCAGCCCCAGATCCATCGTTTCTTCCGGGCCGACGATCAGGCCGGGGTAGTTGAAGGCCGCCGAAAGGGCCCGGGCCGGGCCGGTCTCGGCCCCGGCCGGCCAAGCCCAGGCCGGGACCAAAAACAGCGGCATTATAAACAGCGCCAAGTTAAAGCGGCCGAAGCCCATGGTCACGCTCGCTTTCAAAAACGCCCCGGCGGGTCAGCAGCCGCAATATATAAAAGGCCGGCAGGGCCAGGGCCGTGCAGAGATAAAAAAAGCCCGGCCAGCCCAGCAGGTCCACCAAGTGGCCGGCGCGGGAAGAAAAAAGGGTGCGGGGCAGAGCCATCAGGGCCGACAAAAGGGCGTATTGCGAAACGCTGAAGCGGCGCCTGGTCTGGCGGCCCATGAAGGCCACAAAGGCCGAGGTGCCGGCCCCGGCGGCCAGGTTTTCCTGGCTGATGACCAGGGCCAGCCAGACCGGGCTCACCGGCAGATAACAGAGGGCCACGAAGCCCAGAATGGTCACCATCTGATAGAGGCCGAAAAGCCAGAGACTGACCCTGAGGCCCATCTTCAAGACGCCCCAGCCCCCCAAAGCGACCCCGGCCAGAATGGCTCCGGTGCCGAAGAACTTGCCCACGGCCCCGATCTCGGTCAGGCTGTAGCCCAGGGTCAGGTAAAAATTGGTGGTCAGGCTGGTGGCCAGCTGGTCCCCGAATTTGTAAAAGAAAATGAACAGGAGGATCAGCCAGGGCGCGGGCCGGCTGAAAAAATCCCGCAGCGGTTCGATGACCGTCTGCCTCGGGCTGACCGGCGCCCGGCGCTCCACCCGGGGCTCGGGGCTGAAAAAGAGGGTCAGCGGGCCGGCCAGCATGACCAGGGCGGCCAGGCGGAAGGTCAGGGGCCAGCCCAGATGGTCGGCGGCGATCAGGCCCCCGCCGGAGATGACCAGCATGCCCAGGCGGTAGCCCCAGACGTAATAGGCCGAGCCCAGGCCCAGTTCCTCGTCCGAAAGGTCGTCCCGGCGGTAGGCGTCGATCACAATGTCCTGGGTGGCCGAGGAAAAGGCGATGAAAAAGCTCAAGGCCGCCACCGGCCGGATCTGCCCGGGGTCGATCAGGCTCATCATGAAAAGCCCGGCCATCAGGGCCAACTGGCTCAGGAGCATCCAGCTCCGGCGGCGGCCGAGAGCGCCCAGAAGCGGCGGGTCGCAGCTGTCCAGCCAGAAGGACCAGAGAAATTTGAGGGAGTAAGGCAGGCCCGTCAGGGCCAAATCGCTGATGGTCCGCAGATCGACGCCGGCCCCGGTCAGCCAGCCCTGGACCAGAGAGGAAACGATCAGAAGCGGCGCCCCGGAACAGAAGCCCATGCAAAAGCTGCTGATCAGGTTCCTTTGAGAGTAGCGCCGCCAGGCCGGGGCGCCCTTTATCTCCCGGGCGGACATCAGTCGTCCCTCAGGCTTTTTTCCGGCAGCCAGAGTTCGGCCACGATGGGCCAGTTCTCGCCGCTCAAAAGCCCCCGCTCAAAGATCAGAACCCGTAAACCCATGTCGTTGCGCAGTTTGGAATCATATTTAATGTTGAAAACCGCCCAGACCACCCGGGGATTGCCCGGGTCCTGCATGATCAGGGGCTGGCTGGTGGTCAGGCTGACCTCCCCGGAGGTGCGGGCTTCGGAATTCAGAGCGCTGCGGAAATCCTCGCGCCTGATGGTCCGGGGGGCCCGGCCCAGTTCAAAAAACTGAAAGCTGGCATCATAGAGGGCGGCCGTGGTGTCGGCAAAGCGGTATTGCTGTGACTGGACCCAGGACTTGACCCGGCGGCCGACGGCCTCCTCCGCTTCATTGGCCCGGGCTTTCCGGTATTCGACCCCCGGGGCCACGATGACCGGCAGGATATTCTGGGGCAGCAGAGTGGCCACCCGGGGCCAGAGGGTCCTGGCCTCTTCCAGGGGCAGGTCGCGGGCCGGCGGGTATTGAAAGATCAAGGGGTTTTCGCTGCGAGGCCGCCCGAAAAGATAGAGCCCGCCGTGCGCGAAGCCGGGGGTGGCCAGTTCGGCCTTGAGGCCCGGACCGCGAACGCCGCCCTGCCAGAGGCGGCCGGAGGCGTTGTCCTGGTCGATGACCAGAGCCAGTTGCCCCTGAGGCAGGGCCAGCAGTTGCGGCGGCAGAGTCGGCAGGGCCGGGGCTCCGGGGGCCTGGCCGTTTTCCCCGGCCGGGGAGGCGGTTTCAGGCTCGCTTTCCTCCTCATCCATCAGCAAGACCGGCTCAAGCTCGGCTTCCGACAGCGGCTCCGGCGGGCTCGTCAGGTGCTGGAAGACAAAGGCCCCGGCCACCACCAGGACGATCAGGAGCATTAAGGGGCGGTAAGTCCGGCCGCCGCGCCCCGGCCGGGGCGGCTTGGGCGCCTGGGCCCGACCGCCCTGGCCCATCCGTTCCAGGGCCTGCTGATCCAGAGCCAGGGGATTGTCCAGGCTGTTTTTGGCCGCCCTGACCTGGGCCTGGCCCACTTCCCGCCGGCCGGCCGACCAGGCGGCGATCAGGGCCCGTTCCGCCAGTTGATTGATGGTTTCCGGCCGGCCTTCGGCGTATTCGGCCAGGGCTTTCAGCCCGCCCCGGCTGAAGACGGCCCCGCCGCCGGCGGCCTTGAGCCGGAACTGGACATATTCTTCAGTTTCCTGAACGGAAAGGGGCGGCAGGTCCAGTTCCCGGACCTCCGGCATGATGTCCGGCACCATGGGCCAGGGCTGGTCGGGCCGGCCGCAGAGAAGAAGCCTGACCCGGCCCGTCCAGGCCTCTTCCAGACCCATCAGGGCGTAAAGCTCGGCCAGGGTTTCCGGGGACAGCCCATCGACGCTGTCGACAATCAGGAAAAAGCGGAGTCCTTCGCCGACAAAATCGTTCACCGCGTTCTGAAAATAGCCCAGCAGCTCTTCCTCCGGGGTACGGGCGTCGAATTTATGGCTGTGGCCCAAATCGGTCAGGGCCTGGCGCAAAATCTCGGCCAGGGTCAATTGGGGGTTGAGGATCAGGGCGGCCTTGCCGGAATCACGCAGTTCAACCGGGAGGCGGCGCAGGAGGGAAGTTTTGCCGGTTTTGGGGAGCCCTTTGAGGTGGATGAGGGTTGGGCCCGGTTCAGCTTTGAGGGCCGAAAATATCAACGAGGCCCCTTGGGAGCGAAAAAAAAAGCGGCCGTCGTAAGTATTTTTGAAAGGGCGGTCGCTGAGTTGAAAATGTTCCAGATAATCCATAAATTGTAGCTCAATCGGGATTTTGTGCCAGCGGTTGCGCCCGAGGCCCGGACTCCAGGGGTCGCCCAAATCTAAATGATATCACAATGGCTTGAATTTGCCAAACAACCCAAGGCCAAATCCGTAAAACATTTTGTGAAACAAGCGCTTGACTCAATCACCCTAAGCGTATACAATAGGCTTCCAGAATCATGACGCGGGGTTTGTCCTCAGTGAATATATCGGCCCGGAGCTGTAATGAAGAAATATTTTTCTCTTGATCACCGCCTCCTGGAAAATTTCTGCTGGCCTCTTCTCCTGGCTATGTTCGGGCTTTGCGCCTGCGGCCTCCTGAACCTTTACAGCGTTTCCGCCCATACCAGCTTCATCGGAGAACTATCCTGGTTCACCCGTCAGTGTCTTTTCCTGGGTCTGGCCGCGGTCGTCATGCTGCTGACTATGACCGTCGACTATCAATACCTGAAAAAAATCGCCTGGATTCTCTATGCCCTGGACGTGGTCTTTTTGATCGTCGTCTTTAAATTCGGCGTCACCGCCAACGGCGCCACCCGCTGGCTGGATTTTGGCCTTTTCCGCTTTCAGCCCTCGGAAACCATCAAAATTGTGGCGGTCATCACGCTGGCGGCCTGGTTCGCCAAACGCGATGTTTCCCTGGGCCTGGGTTTTAAGGATTTCTTCGTTCCGGCGCTGATTATCTTACTGCCCTGCTTTCTGATTTTAAGGCAGCCCGATCTGGGCACGGCCCTGCATCTGGCGGTTACCTGCGGCACCCTTTTTCTGGTTTTCAAGTTTCGGCCGCAGGTGCTTATCGCCGCTTTCCTGCTCCTGGCTCTGGGGATTGGGCTGACCGTCTATGTAGCGGCTCACGGTTCCTGGCAGATGCTGCAAGAGAAAGGCATCTTGCGGCCCCACCAGATAGCGCGCATCGAAACCTTCCTTGACCCTTACAAAGATCCCACCAATAAAGGCTTTCAGGTTCTCCAGTCCAAAACCGCGGTTGGCGGCGGGCAGCTCTTCGGCCGGGGTTTCATGGGCGGGCCCCAGCATAAGAACGGCTTTGTGCCGGAGGCTGAAACCGACTTCGCCTTTGCCGCCCTGGCTGAGGAATGGGGCTTTGTGGGCTGCCTGGCGATGCTGACCCTCTTTCTGTGGCTTCTGAGTTCAGGCCTGACGCTGGCCAGGCGCAGCCGGGACCGTTTCGGCAGCCTCATCGCCCTGGGCCTGACCTCGCTTCTCTTCTGGCAGGTGGTCATCAATGTCGGCATGGTCATCGGCCTTCTGCCGGTGGTCGGCATTCCGTTGCCCTTCATCAGCTACGGCGGCACCTCCCTGGTGGTGACCGTGGCCGCGGTCGGGCTGATTCTGAACATCGGCATGCGGCGCTATCTGTTCCAGGCCGAGCCGGTCCGGGAAAATCCTTATGTCTGGCAACAACCCGTGACCGAAGAGCAACGCCTTATCGTTACCGTGCCCATCCGGCGTCTGGCCGCCGACACCCCTTTCAACCCCGAGATTCACCCCCGTAACCGCCTTCCGCATGTCCGCCCCTGGGCCAAATATCTTCGCCGGGGACGGTCCAGTTTAAGCGGCTGGCAGACCCCGGACACTTTTGAGGTTTTCGAAGACTGAAGATCGCCTTCCCGCTTGGCCGCATAGCGTACCGGAGAATTTCAGCGGACGGACAATTTTCCCGCCGGGAGGTGGTATGGCGTTTTTCCTGAACAGTGCTTTCCGGGGCATCTTGAGGGGGCCGGGTGGAGAATAGAGAACCCCCCGCCTCTTCCGGCCAGAAGCCCGGACGGCTGTCCCTCTGGTTTTTCCTCGGCGCGGCGGGACTGATGCTGCTGTGCCAGATATTTTTCGGCCTGCTGCAACTGTCTTCGCTGGAAAGCAAGCTGCGCGCCGGCCTGTTCAGCATTGCCGACACCACCGCCGGAACGCTGGCGGAGGATTTGTCCATGGGCCTGCGCCTGGGCAAAAGGCTGCGGAACTTCTATAATCTGCGGAATTTGCTTCAGGACGCGCACCAGGATTTCCCGATGGCGCAGGACATCTGCGTAACCGACCGGGACGGAAATCTTGTGGAGGCGGCGCCCGGCGCCGGGGCGGGGCAGACCATCGTTCCGCCCTTCATTCCCATAGACAAGGGCTTTCTGGACCAGGTTCCGGGCCAGGAGCCCCGCCTTGGCGCGCAGAACCTGTACTACGCGGCCAAGCCTTTGCTGGGCCGGGCCAAGGCCCTGGAGGGCTATGTGCTGATCAGGCTCAAGGCCTCCAGGCTGGAAGAGCGCATCAGGCCCGCCGTTACGGGGATTGTCCGCGATATTCTTCTGTCCATGGCCGTCATGGCGGTCGCCGCCCTGTCGATCATCCGCCTGGTCCCTTTTTTTACCGGCCGGGGGACGCTGATCCGGCGGCAGGTCTATCTGTCCTTCGGCCTTTTGTTCACGCTGGTGCTCCTGGCCAGCTCGGCAAGCAACCACGCGCGCTTCCGCCAGGAGTACTTCTCCATCGCCCTGGACAACTCCCGCACCCTGGGACAGACCATGCGCGAGACCCTGAGCCGGACCATCGACAAGGGAGTGCCCATTGCCCTTCTCAAGGCGGTGGAAGAGTATTTTGAAAGCGCCGCCGCCAAGACGTCCGGCTCGGTGCTGATCGAACTTCTCCGGCCGGACGGCGCTTTGGCCTTCAGCAGCCGCAAGACCTTCGCCGGACA
>JAISFR010000089.1 GCA_031263565.1 Candidatus Adiutrix sp.
TTTCCCGGCCTTTGCCCGGCGGGGCCACGGTGCTTTGGTCGGTGAAGTCGGTGAGCAACCCTTCGGCGGCTTGGTGGCTGAGAGCCGCGACGGCCAAGAACGGTTTGACTTGGGGCGACGAGGCCGACGGGACGAGTTCGTGGGCCGTGGATGACGTGGCGGGGACGGCTTCGACCTCCGGCACTGTGCAACTGACGGACATTGTGGGTTCGCGTTCGGTGACCCTGGAGGCCTCGGTCTGTCTTGGCGGCCGTGGCGGTGAAAGCGCTGAAGCCCTTTGTACCGCCAATGGCGGCGCCTGGTATGCCGATGAGACGACGGTGTCTTTCGGGGCCGGCCCCTTGTCGGTGTTCACGACCAACCCGAATGACGGGCGCGGTAAAGCCTGGGCGACTTTATACGGCACATCGGCCACTGGTAATGGAGACTTTATTTCAGGCAGCAACACTTTCCCGGCGGCTGACATCGTTAATGGTTCGGTGATTAACAATACCGTATCGACATCCGGTTCAACGGCGGCCATGACAGCAGTCTTCGGCGCCGGCTGGACGGCCGGTGAATCGACGAATGGTCATTACTCGACAACCGCGAATTTACCGAAGGTGTCGCAGTTGCTGGCGGTGGCAAAGAAATATGACGGACATTACCACAGGGATGTGCCGCGTAAGGGCGCTGCTTTTGCGGCTGGTTGGCCTGATGATGCTTATAAGAGAGGGTTCTACGGCTATTGGTCCGGCGAGGTGGTCTTCGTCGGCGTCAACGGCGACTTCATCGCCCGTGTCGTCCTCCTCATGGACGGCAACGATGTTTGGGACGACATCGTCAACAACCTCCCCGTCGCCGTCGGCGTGCTTCCGTGAGGGTATTCTAAATTTATGAAAGGTCCCTCTCCCCGCAAAGCAAAAATAAACAACGCAGCCGACGACACGATGTTCCGTTGTCATGAATGGTCGGGTAAAACCTGAGCTACTTCATTTCCGAGGCACTCGTAACAATAGGGAGTACCAGCCTCGTGAGCGTCCAGGTGGTCGATCCCCCAATGCGCAAGCGCGTGGAGGGCATCGTACAGGCCACGTCCGTCATGCGTCAGCGTATATTCCACCCGTGGCGGAATCTGGTTGTACTGTTTTCGCAGAATCAGCCCGTCAGCCTCCAGTTCTTTCAAGGATTGGGCCAGCATCATGTTGGTGATGTTCCCCAATTTTCTTTTCAATTCGCTGTACCGTTTGGGACTCCGCGGGAACAACAGGCAGATAAGGGGAAATTTCCACTTTCCGCCAATCAGTTCAAGAGAGTAGCGAATCGGACATTGGGAGCTTTTGCTGTCTGACCGGGCCATAACTTTTCCCTATGGTATGTATTTTAATACTTAGTCAGTAAATACTGCGTACTTATATTTATCTTATCATTAGGTTACAGTGGTGGGCAAGTCGGAAGGCGGGCCTGCACGCAATTCTCAAAATACGCCCGATTATAAAAATAGCCGGTCGCCCCGGAGAGGGCGACGGAGCGGAGCGACCGGGCAGGTCGGCCAATCCGTCCCCTGCCGGGCAAAAATCGCATTTTTTGCCCGGCTACGACCAGAGCACTTGAAGATGGAAAGCTACTTTGAGAATCGCTGGCGGGCCTGGCCGCCAAACTTCATCCCAAACAAGCAGAGGAGACTTTATGCCTAAACATCCATTGCCCCAAGAAACCGTTGACGCTTTTCATTCCATGTGGGATTTTTTTCCCGAGCCGGTCAGCCTTGTTCATAAAAGCCGCGAGGTTATTGCCGTAAACAAGGTGCATTTTTACTCCCCAGGCGTATTCTGCGCCAAAATGGGACGCGGCGGCCCGCATGTCGGTTGTCTGGCGAATCAGGCGTTGAAAGAGCAGAAAGCGGTTGCCGTGACCGCTCACTCCCAGGTGGAAAAGCAACAGATGATTACCTACTGGATTCCCGTCAAGGGCCACCCTGAATATTATGTCCATTTTTCAGTCCGGATCAAAGTTGATCATGACCAGAAAAGCGTCACGCTGTCGTCAATTTCCGACTATGCCCGTGAGTTTTACTCCTTTGACCCAAAGACTGCCCAAACCTCAATGTCGCAGTTGACCGAACGGCAGTCCGGCTAACGGTTACGATCATAAAAACGAGGCCAGGCGAAAGCAGGCCCGGCCCCTCCTCAAAGCCCGGGCAGGGAGGGCGTCACCTGGGTCAAAAGGCGGCGCCACTGGTCAAAATTCAGCGGGGTATGCGGCGGCAGAACCAGGAAACGGCTGGGGTCGTCATAGGGCCCGGTCAGCAGGGCTTCCAGCCAATTCATTTCCCCGGGCAGGGTCTCCACGGTCACCTCCACCTTTTGAGCCAGGGGGCCGACCCTGACCGCGGCTTCGCCCAGGTCGTAGCTGCCGGTGTCCACCAGGCCGAAACGCCTGTAGTGCTTGAGCATCATCCTGTTGATGCGGTCGGCCCGCTCTTGTCCGTATTTTTTCACAGTATGGTCATAAGAGGTGACGACGTTGCTCTCATGGCGCATCCAGCCTTCGGTCAGGAAGTAGGTGGCCGGGCTGGAGGCCTTTTTGCGGGCCGCCAGGGAACCCAGTAAAATGGAAATGCAGTCGTCGGCCAGCGGCAGGATGCTCGTGTAGCCGCCGGTTTGCAAATCGCTGACCCCGCCTCCGCAATAGCCCAGGGTGAAAATCAAGTCGTCGCACTGCCCTTCGGCCTGGTCCAGAAGCTCCTGCAGACGCTTGCGGAGACGGTCGGGGCTGCTGTGCAGCCCGCCCTCCAGCCAGATGACCGGATAATCCAGCCCCAGGCGCTTCAACGCGTCTTTGACCTCATCTTCAATAGTCTCGCAAGCCACCAGCATTCTCTTCATGATCACCATCCCCTATTCGTTTACCCATTATAGTACAGGCCGGCCGCTCTGTCTAATCAGGCGACGGCGCTCCCGGGGCAGGCCCGGCAGGCTCCGCAGTTCCCGGCCGGGAGACAGGCCGGACTGATCAGGCCCCGCCCGGCCCTCTCCGCTTCCCGCGTGAAGGTTTCAAAGCCCGGGGCCGGTTCGACCACCCGCCAGGGGTGGGGCTTGTCCGGCGGCCAGGGGCGGTGAATGGGGTGCCGGTCATCATAGCCGATCTCGGCCAGACTGGCCTTCAGGCGGCCCTGGCGGCGGGCCAGGGCCGTAACCAGGGCGGAGCTCTCCGGGCCGCCCCGGGCCAAAAGGCCCTGGGCGATGGACCACAGGGGCGGATCCAGATTGACCGACAGGCGGGGCACATTCCTGAGGGCCTGACTGATCAGCCGGCCCCTGCGCCTGAACTCGGCCGCCGTGAGCATGGGAGCGACCTCAAAGGGGGTCTGGGCTTTGGGGGTGAAATTGGCCAGGGAAACCTGAAGTTCCGGCCAGGACGAGCCACGGCTGGCCGCCCGGCGGATTTTACGGCAGAGCTCTATCAGTTCGGCCAGGTCCCCCTCGTCTTCCCCGGGCAGGCCGACCATGAAATAGAGTTTTATCTTTTTGAGGCCGGCCTCGGCCAGAAGGCGGGTCCCGGCCAGGATCGTTTCTTCGTCCAGATCCTTGTTGATGATGTTCCGCAGTCGCTGGCTGCCGCCTTCCGGGGCCACGGCCGCCCCATAGAGGCGGCCGGCGGCCAGTTGGGCGGCCAGTTCCGGACCGAGGGCCGAGAGCCGGAGCGAGGACAGGGTGACGCTGCGCCTTTGTTCGAAGAGAACCGCCAGAAGCGCGGCCAGGTCCGGGTGGTCGGCCGGGGCCGGGCTGACCAGGCCCACCTTCTCCCCGGGCTTCTCCGGCGGCCCCAGGGCCGTCAGAATGTCTTTCATCGGCCAGAGGCGGTGGGGACGATAGAGGAAGCCGGCCAGACAGAAGCGGCAGCCGTAGGGGCAGCCCCGGCTGATTTCCACCAGGCGGGTGTCGGCGAATTCGGCTTGGGGGCTCAGGATGGGGGAAACCGGGGGCAGGATTTTTTTCCCGGGCTCCAGAGGGGCCTCGGGGCCCGCCCGCCAATTATCCGGCCAGACCAGGCGGGCCGGGCGAACGGGAAAAAAATCGCGGACTTCCCGACTGGAGGGAGTCGGGAAGTCCGCCATCAATCCGGGGTGGAGGGATCCCGGGGTACTTCGACTGAGAAGCGCCATCAGTTCGGGTTTAGGGAGGGGTTTGAATCTGATGGTCTCCCAGGCCGAAATCAGTTGAGGCCACTGGGCCTCGGCTTCGCCGGTCAGCACCAGGTCGACGAAGGGAATTACCGGCCAGGGGTTGGCCCAGACGGCCACCCCGCCGACCAGAAGCGGCGGATCGCCCTCCGCCCGTTCAAGCGCCCGGGCGGACAGGCCGGACTTTTCCAGGATGGCCGGCAGACGCCAGTAGTCGTTCTCCAACATCAGGGAGGCGGCCAGCAAATCGAATTCGCCGAGGGGCCGCCCGCTTTCCAGGGATAAAAGCGGGCTTCGGCTTCTCTCATATTCCCGGGCCAGAGGGCCTTCCGGCCAGAAGAAACGTTCGGCCAGAACCTCGGGCCGGGCGTTCAGAAGGCCGTAGATGGACTGGAAGCCCAGAGAGGACATGCCGCTGCGGTAACTTCCGGGCCAGATCAGAGCCACCTTCAGGCGGCCGCCGGGGTCTTTGACCGGCAGGCCTTTTTCCGCGGCCGTGATCTTCTTCAGCCGGGCTTTAATATTCCAGGCCAAGACTGCACTTTATCAACAAAACCATTAGACGCTTTTCAGGGTGAAAAGCCAATCCCTTTCCGGCGGTTCGCCGCCCGGCCTTCAATCGGCGCTGTGCCGCAGATAGGTGGGGATGTCGAAATTGTCGCCGTCGATCTGAATGGACTCGTAACGTTGGGCCAGGCGGTTGCGGCGGGTGGCCGGGGTCCGGGCGGCCGGCCGGGCCGGACCCCGCTCGACGCGTTCCTCGCGGCCCCTGGCCTGAGGCTGGTGCGGCGTGTAGTCGATGACCCCGGAGGGCTGCTGCTGGCCCGCCATAACCTCCGGAGCCGGCCTCGGCCGGGGCTGGGGCGGCGGCGTCACGGCCTGGGGCGGAACCTCCTCGCGGGGAGCGGCCGGCTGAGCCGCCCGGGGCATGGCCTGAGGCTGGGCCGGAGCGGCCTGGGGAGCTTCCGGAAGATTTTCTTCCTTCTTCTCCTTAATGGCGCCCAAACCGGTGGCAATGACCGTGACCTTGATGAGGCCGTCCTGGGCCAGATTCTCGTCAAAAGTGACCCCGTGGAAAATTTCGGCATCGGGGTGGGCCTCGCGGGTGACGAGGCTGCAGACCGTGCTGACTTCTTCCAGACCCAGGTCGCTGGGCCCGGTGATGTTGATCAGCACCCCCTGGGCGCCGTCAATGGTCAGATCGTCCAGAAGCGGGCTGGAGACGGCCTGCTGGGCGGCCTTCAGGGCCCGATCCTCGCCGCTGGCCTGGCCTACGCCCATGATGGTCGGACCGCGTTTGGTCATGACCGTCTTCAGATCCTGAAAATCAACATTGACCAGGCCCTTGCCGGTGATCAGGTCGGTAATGCCCTGAACGGCCTTCAAAAGCACAGTGTCGGCCTCGTGAAAGGCTTCCTGCAGGGTACAGCCCTTGGGCATGGTGGCCATGAGCTTTTCATTGGGCACCACCAGGATGCAGTCGCAATACTTGGTCAGTTCCTCAATGGCCTCGGTGGCCTGCTTCATGCGGCGGGGGCCCTCGAAAGAAAAGGGCTTGGTGACCACGCCGACCACCAGAGGCGGATTCGGGCACTTCGACAGGGCCTCGGCCACCACCGGAGCCCCTCCGCTGCCGGTGCCGCCGCCCATACCGGCGGTAATGAAGACCATGTCGCTGTCGGCCAGCATATCCTTGATGCGGTCGAGGTCCTCCTGAGCCGCGGCGCGGCCCACCTCGGCCTTGCCCCCGCAGCCCAGGCCCTTGGTCAGCTGCGAGCCGACCTGGACCTTGTGCGGAGCCAGGTTCCGTTCCAGGTCCTGCATGTCGGAATTGGCGGCCACGAACAGCGGACCGGTCACCCCGGCCAGGATCATGTTGTTGATCGCGTTGTTGCCGCCCCCGCCGATGCCGAAGACCTTGATCTTATGCAGGACTTTGGTGTCCTGAAAAGAAAACTCCATCATCATTACTCTATCCCTCCCTGTGGAGCCGGGGCCCCGGAACTGCGGAAGTACCGCGACTACTACTTTAACACATTAACCGATAATCATCCAGAGTAATTTATGCAAGCCGGCTTTTCCCAAAAAGCAAGTGGCCTGACCACAAGATATTGTGGTCACAACCGCGCAGTTTACACAATTTCTTTGAACCAGTTTTTCATCCGATTCAGAACATGGCCAAAGCCGCTGCCGCCCCGCCGCCTGAATTCTTTTTCGGCCCGAACTTCCTCCTTTTTCAGACCATATAAAACCAGGCCGACCGCCGTGGCATATTTGGGGTCGTTGATGACGTCTTTCAGGCCCCCGATCTCCCGGGGATAGCCCCGGCGCACCGGCAGGTCGAAAACCTGCTCGGCCAGTTCCGGCACGCCCTCCAGCAAAGCCGCCCCGCCGGTGATGACCACCCCGCTGTTGAGCTGGTCGTCATAGCCGCTCTTCATCAGCTCCCGGTTGATGAGCATCATGATTTCCTCGACCCGCAACTCCAGGATGTCGGCCAGGACCATGCGGCTGACCATCCGGGAAGGCCGGCCGCCCACCGAGGCCACCTCGATGACCTGGTCTTCCTCGATCATGGAGGTCAGGCAGCAGCCGTAGGCCTTTTTGATCTCTTCGGCCGCGCTGGTGGGCGTGCGCAGACCCACAGCCACGTCGTTGGTCAAATGGGTGCCGCCCAAGGCCAGCACCGAGGTGTGCTTGATGCTGTTCTGGGAAAAAATGGCCATGTCCACCGTGCCCCCGCCGAAATCCAGCAAAGCCACGCCCAGATCCTTCTCCTCCTGGGTCAGGACCGCGTCGGCCGAGGCCACCGATTCCAGCACGATGTCGCAGACGTCCAAGTCGGCCATATGGGCGCAGCGGATCAAGTTCTGGGCGCTGGTGGCCGCCCCGGTGACGATGTGTACTTTGGCCTCCAGGCGGACCCCGCTCATGCCCACCGGATCCTGGATGCCGCCCTGGTTGTCGACGATGAATTCCTGGGGAATGGTGTGAATGACTTCCCGATCCATGGGGATGGCCAGGGCCCGGGCCGCCTCCAGGACCCGCTCCACATCCCCGGGGGCCACTTCCCGGTTCTTGACGGCAATGACCCCCTGGCTGTTGCGGCCCTCGATGTGTCCGCCGGCAATGCCCACGTACACTTCGGTGATCTCGCAGCCGGCCATGAGCTCGGCCTCCTCCACAGCCCGCTTGATGGATTCCACGGTGCGTTCGATGTTGACCACCGCGCCTTTGCGCAGACCCTGGGAGGGATGCGAGCCGATGCCGATGATGTCGACCCCGCCCTCGTCGTTGGGTTCGCCCACCACGCAGCAGATCTTGGTGGTGCCGATGTCCAGCCCGAAAATCAAATCTCCTGAAGCCATTTCTCACCCCTCCATAACTGCGGCCATCAAGAAGCCGCTTTTCGATCCGAACCCGTCACGCGCCAGACGGCTGCGCCCTGATCGCGCATCTCGGCTGACAGGCGGCCGGGTTGACGCCAGAGCCCCGTGGAGCCCGGCGCGTAGCGGACCGTCACTCGGGGGCTGGCTTCCAGATTGATGTAGACCAGCCCTTCATATTTGCCCCGCAGCTTCAAATGGGCCAGCACCCGGCCCAGTCGGCGGAATTTCTCTTCATAGGCCCCGAAGCCGATTTTGACTTCCAGGCGATTATTCTTGGTGAACAGGGTCAGACCCCTGACCAGATCGTAATTTATCTCCGAAACATTGTCGAGCCGGAACTCGTCATTGCGGCGGGCCAGGGTCTCCACCAAAAAGAGCACCTCGGCCATGGCCGAGCGGATCGAAGGACCCGGGCTCAAGAGCTCATCCTCATTAAAGCCGGTCACTATCGGCAGATCCGGGTTCTCGCCGGGGGCCAGTTCCTTGAAAGGTTCCCCGCGCTCGTTCAGATAATAAAGCCGGCCTATGCTGACCAGGAGCTTGGGCCTGTGCTCCGCCACCTCGATGGTCACGGTGTCGGGCATCTGCCGGGCCACCCGGACCTGATCCACCCAAGGCAGGATCGAAATTCTCCCGGCGGCCTCATCGGGATCGAAAGCCAGGATATTGAGCGCCTGGTCAAGCCCGGCGGCGGCCAGCACTTCCTCCCGGCTGCTGTGGGTGATGCCGGAAATGGTCACCTTTTTGACCGAAAAATAATCAGACTTGGACACATAGAGATAAGCGGCCACCAAAACGGCCGACAGGGCGGCCAGGGCGGCCACCGTGACCAGGGTCAAAAAGACCATCTTCAGACTTTTGCCCAGAGCGGCCGCCAGCTTCCGCCCCAGTCGGGCCGGAAGCGAGGGCTGGCCGTCGGCCGCTTTCTTTGACTTCCGGCCCGGGGAAAACAAAGACCGGCCAGACTTGAGGCGGCCCTGGCGATAGCGGTCGTAGCGGTTCCGGCTCTCACGCCGTTTCATGCCCGTCCACCTCGCCGTGGCGACCGACGATTTTTATTTCCGGCTCCAGCCGAACGCCGTGCTTTTCCCGGACGGCGGCCTGAATCAGCCTCATCAGCTCCAGGATTTCGGAACTTTGGGCCCCGCCCGGATTGACGATGATGTTGGCGTGGATCTCGCTGACCAGGGCCGAGCCCAGGCGCCGGCCCTTAAAGCCGCAGTCGTCAATCAGCTTTCCGGCCGAAAGGCCCGGCGGGTTTTTAAAAACGCTGCCCGCCGAACGCAGGCCCCTGGGCTGCCGGGCGTCCCGCTCGGCCAGAAGCCGCCGGACCCTGGCCTGAATTTCTTCCCGACGGCCCTGGCTCAACTGAAATTCGGCGCCCAGAATCACCGCCCCGGCCGGCAGGTTCCGAAGGCCGCGATAGGCGAAATCCAGCTCCCGGCGCAGGGCGCTTTCACAGTGCCCGTCAGGTCTGAGGTAAAAAATCCGGCTGACGACCTGGCCCAGTTCGGCCTCGGAGCTCCCGGCGTTCATGTACACCGCGCCGCCCACCGAGCAGGGGATGCCGACCAGGCATTCCAGGCCGCTGAGTCCCATTTCGGCGGCGGCCTCCAAAAGCTGCCGGCCGCCGGCCGCGGCCCCGGCCCTGATCAGCCCGCCGCCCAGGTGCTCGATGGCCTTGAAGCCCGGCCCCAGCCTGATGACCGCCCCGTCGAAACCCTCATCCAGGAACAGGATGTTGGAGCCGGCCCCCAGGATATAATAGCGCAGACCGCCCGTCCGGCAGAGATCCAGGATGGCCGCCAGTTCCTCGACCGTTTCCGGCCCGGCCAGGACAGCGGCCGGACCACCCAGCCCGAAGGTGCTCAGATCTTTCAGGGGCACGTTGAAGCTCAGGCGGCCGGCCATCTTGCGGGCCAGGGGGCCCCAGATCGAATGGTCGCTCATGCCCGGCCTCCGAGAGGCGCCAAAGAGCCGCCGCCCCTCAAAATACGCAGGGCCTCTTCGCCCACGCTGTAAATATTGCCGGCCCCCAGGGTCAGGAGCACGTCGCCCTCGGCCAGGCTTTCGGCCAGGGCTTCGCCCAGAGAGCCCAGATCCCCGTGAAAGGCCACGTCCCGATGGCCGCGGCTGCGGACGGCCTCGGCCAGGGCCCGGCCGGTGACCCCCTCAATGGGCGGCTCGCCGGCGCCGTAGATCTCGGTGATGATCAGCCGGTCGGCCTGATTGAAGGCCGACAGAAATTCCTCAAACAGGCTTTCGGTGCGGCTGTAGCGGTGGGGCTGAAAAACCACCACCCGCCGATGCCGGGGAAAACAGTCGGTCAACGCCGATAAAGTGGCCTTGATTTCCGTGGGGTGGTGGCCATAGTCGTCGATGACGATGACCCCGCCGGCTTCGCCTTTTTTTTCAAAACGGCGACCCACGCCCTTCATCCCGCCGATGCCGTCGATGACCGTTTGGAGATCCAGACCCATCTCCAGGCCCACGGCGACCGCGGCCAAAGCGTTCAGCACGTTGTGCTTCCCGGGCAGATTGACCTTGACCCGGCCCAGTTTCCCGTTCAGGCGGAAGAGATCGAAGGAATAACCCCAGGCCCCGCAGTCGATGTCCCGGGCCGAAATCTCGGCCTGGGCCGACAGGCCGTAGGTCAGGTAACGTTTCCTGACGCCCGGGAGCAAGCTCTGGACATTGGGGTCGTCCAGGCAGAGCACGGCGAAGCCGTAGAAGGGCACCTTGTTGATGAAGGCCAGAAAAGCTTTTTTCAGATGCTCCAGACCGGTATAGTAATTCAGATGCTCCAGGTCGATGTTGGTGACCACGGCCACGGTGGGCGTCAAAAGAAGGAATGAGCCGTCGGATTCGTCGGCCTCGGCCACCATCAGATCGCCCTGCCCCAGCCGGGCGTTGCCGCCCAGATGGTTGAGCCGGCCGCCGATGACCAGGGTGGGGTCCAGCCCGGCCAGGGTCAGCATGGTGCCCACCAGGGAGGTGGTGGTGGTCTTGCCGTGGCTGCCGGCCACCGCCACGGCCTGTTTCAGGCGCATCAGTTCAGCCAGCATCTCGGCCCGGGGGATGACCGGGATGAAATCACGGTGGGCGGCCTGCACTTCGGGGTTCTCCGGGCCCACGGCCGAGGAAATGACCACCACTTCGGCCCCCCGCACATTGAGGCCGGAATGGCCGATCATCACTTCCGCGCCCAGCGCCGCCAGGCGACGGGTCAAATCGCTGGGCTTAAGGTCTGAGCCGCTGACCTGGTGACCGAGGTTCAGGAGAACTTCGGCGATGCCGCTCATGCCGATGCCGCCGATGCCCACAAAATGAATATGTCTTTTCTTTCTGTACATTTATAACTATTTCCGCTTCACACCATTCAAGCGATTTGACAGGGCCATGACGGGGCGGCCGGCTGTTTCAAACTGGCCTGGCCGACTCCGCGATCAATTCCAGGCAGACGGCGGCCATTTCCTCATCAGCCCCCAGGCGGGCCGAGGCGGCGGCCGCCCGGCTCATTTTTTCCAAAGCGGCCGGGTCGCTCAAAAGAGCCCGTAAAGTCCCGGCCAGGGTCTCGGCCGTCAGATCTTTCTCCGGCATCAGCAGCGCGGCGCCGGCGCTCGCCAGGTGACCGGCGTTGACCGTCTGGTGGTCGTCGGCCGCCGTCGGCAGGGGCACCAGGAGAGACGGGAGGCCGGCCGCGGCCAGTTCCGAAACGGTGACCGCCCCGGCCCGGGCGATGACCAGATGGGCCCGGCGGTAAAGGGCGGCCATGTCCTGAAAGAATTCGGCCGCCAAGGCCCGAACCCCGGCTTCCTGGTACGCCTTTCGCACCTGCTCCAGGTCGGCCGCGCCGGCCTGGTGAACAATGTCCAGCTTCAAACCCGACCTGACCAGTCGGGCCAGGGCCGGGGCGGCGGCCCGGTTGAGGCCCCTGGCGCCCTGGCTGCCGCCGGTGACCAGCACGGTCAGGGGGAGGCTCTGAAAATCTCTTTCCAGATCATGCAGCCCGGCGATCTCCGGGCGGACCGGGTTGCCGGTGACCAGGCACTTGGCGGCCGGGAAAGCCGCGGCCCCCTCCGGGAAACCGAGCATGACCTTGCGGGCCAGACGCCCCAGAAAACGATTGCTGAGCCCGGGCCGGGAATTCTGTTCATGAATGAGCAGCGGCAGACCGTTCATTCTGGCGGCCAGGCCCACCGGCACGGTCACGTAGCCCCCGGCCCCGAAACAGATCTGGGGCTTAAAATCCCTGATCAGGCCAGAAGCCTCGAAAACGGCCGAGCAGCACTGGCCCAAAGCTTTTATTTTAGCGCCCAGGCCGAAGCCTTTCAAGCCGCTGGTTTTAAGAACCGCCCTCCGCAGTCCGGCCGGAGCCAGAATGGTCTCCTCCAGGGGCCGGCCGGCGCCGATGAAGAGAAACTCGGCCTCGGGCGCCCGACGGCGGACGGCCAGGGCCAGGGAGAGGGCCGGAAGCAGGTGCCCGCCGGTGCCGCCGGCGGCCAGTATGATCCTTGGGGGCTTCATTGCTCAGGCGCCCACCCGGGCCAGGCGGGGCGCCCGCAGGGCCAGCCGGCGTTTGGGCGCCGGCGCCTTTTTAGCGTCCGGGCTCTGGGCGGCCACGTTCAATAAAAGACCCATGGCCATGAAACAGATCAGGAGATTCGACCCGCCATAGCTGAAAAAAGGCAGCGGCAGCCCTTTGTTGGGGATGAGGCCGGTGACCACGCACATGTTGAAGAAAGCCGGCAGGCCCACGATCAGGGTGCAGCCCAGGGCCAGATAGACCCCGAAAAAGTCAGGGGCCGAGCGGCTGATGCTCAGACCGCGGCCGATCAGGGTCAGGAAGACCAGGCCGATGACGATCACCCCGACCAGGCCCAGTTCCTCGGCCACCACCGAGAAAATAAAATCGGTGTGCGGCTCGGGCAGGAACAGAAGCTTCTGGAGGCCGGCCCCCGGCCCCTGCCCCCAGATTCCACCGGAGGCGAAGGCGTAGAAGGAATGAATGATCTGGTAGCCGGTTTTTTCCGGGTCCAGCCAGGGGTTGAGGAAGGCCGCGATGCGGTTCATCCGGTAATCCACCGAGACGATCTGCCAGTAGAGGAGCGGCGCGGCCGCCAGACCCAGGAGCAGCATGTGCCAGATCCTGGTGCCGGCCACGAACATCATGATGAAGGCGATGACCACCACACAGGCCGCCGTGCCCAGATCCCGCCCGGTCAGAATCAGCCCGGCCAGGAGGCCCAGCACGATCAAATGGGGCAGAAAGCCATAAATGAAGCTGCCGGTCTTCTCGCCCTTGCGGCTCAGGGAATAGGCCATGTAAATGACGATGGCCAGTTTGGCCGCCTCTGACGGCTGAAAGGAGAAGCCGGCTATCAGAATCCAGCGCCTGGCCTCGCCCTTGGCCAGGCCTATGCCCGGAACATGCACCAGGGCCAGAAGGAGCATGGCCCCCAGGAGTATGGGATAAACCCATTTCAGCCAGAACTGGTAAGGGATGCGGGAAAGAAGCAGCATGGCCGCCAGGCCGATCAGCATATTGACCGCCTGGGATCTGAAAAAGTGGAACCCGTCCCCCAGATGCCAGTATTCGGCCCAGAAGGTGCTGGCCGACAGCATCATCACCAAACCCAGGCCGGCCAGGCTCAGGATCAGAAACAGAAGCATGCGGTCCAGGGGGCGGGAAACTTTTTCTTCACTCATGGCGCAGTTCTCTCGGCTCGCGGGGATTTGGCCTGAAACAGAACCGGCCCCGCGAAAATCTGGACGAGACGACTTCAATGAATCCGGGCGACTGCCTGCCCGGGCCCTTTAAGCGGCCCGGGCCTGGCGGCGCACTTCGCGGGCGAAGACCTCGCCCCGGTGCTTGTAATCCCGGAACATATCGAAGCTGGCGCAGGCCGGCGACAGGAGCACCACCGCGCCGCGCGGCGCGGCCGCCCGGGCCTGGCGGACGGCCTCGGCCATACTGTCGGCCTTGCTGATGGGCGCGGCCCCGGCCAGCATCGAGCCGATCTTGTCGCGGTCCTCGCCCAGGAGCACCAGGTGCTTGACCTTGTTGCGCACCGGCTGGTAGAGGCGGCTGAAATCCTGGCCCTTGCCCTGGCCGCCGGCAATCAGCACCACCGGAGGTTTGAAGCTGGCCAGAGCCATGGTCACGGCCCCGACGTTGGTGCCCTTGGAATCGTCGTAATATTTGATGTCGCCGAATTCGCCGACCAGTTCCAGGCGATGCTTCTGGGGGCTGAAGTTGAGCGCGGCGTCCAGGGCTCTTTGGGGCTCGATGCCCAGGCGCAGGGCCAGGCCCACGGCGGCCATGACGTTCTCCTGATTGTGAACGCCTTCCAGGCGGAAATCGGACCAGTTGCGGCCGGCGATTTCCCGCCCGGCCTCGGCCACCAGGATCTCATCTTTGTGAACCCAGGCCCCGAAGCGCTGTTTTTTGCGGCGGGAAAAACCGAAGCGACGGGCCACGGTGTTCTTGTAGCGCAAAAGCGGGTCGTCCTCGTTCATGACCGCCAGATCCTCAGGGGTCTGATTGAGGAAGATGTTGGTCTTGGTCCGGAAATACTCGGCCATGTCGGGGTAGCGGTCGAGGTGATCGGGGGAAATGTTGAGGATGGCCGCGGCGGCGGCGTGAAAGATGCTGACCGTCTCCAGCTGATAGCTGGACACTTCCAGCACGGCGGCCCTGGCCTTCTGCCCTTCGAGCACAAAGCGGCTCAAAGGTTCGCCGATGTTCCCGCCCACAAAGACGGGCGCCTTGTTCTTGCGGCAGATATGGCCCACCAGACCGGTGGTGGTGGTCTTGCCGTTGGACCCGGTAATGGCCACGACGGGCACCTGGACCATGGAAGCGGCCAGTTCCATTTCACCGGTCACCGGCACCTTTCTGGACGCTTCGGCCAGACCCGGGAAAGTGCCGGGAATGCCCGGGCTCAGAACCACCAGTTCGGCGTTCTTGAAACCCTCGGCCGCCTGGCTGCCTAAAGCCCAGCGGACGGGTTTGCCCTTGAAGCGCTCCAAGGCCTCGCTAAGTTCAATCTCCGACTTCTGGTCGCAGATGGTGACTGCCGCACCGTGTTCCAGAAGCAGTTCCGCAGCCCACTGACCGGACAGACCGGCCCCGACCACCAGACATTTTCCAAATTTCTTCTCAGCCACTGGTTTCCTCCCTTCAAAAACCTGAGGTGGGTTTTTAAAAAACCAAGCCCCGGGGGGGTTGCTCCGCCATACCTACCTGACGGATGTCAAGCCCAACCCGCGAAGCGATTAAAAGGTCATTTACCTTTTACTCCTTGTTGACGTCATGCCTGTCGGGGTCCCAAGCCCGCGCCTACCGCACCTTCAAGGTCGACAAGCCTATCATGGCCAGAATTACGGCGATCAGCCAGAAACGGACGATGACCTTGGGCTCCGGCCAGCCCTTTAATTCGAAATGGTGGTGCAGCGGGGCCATGCGGAAGACCCGGCGGCCGCCGCTGGCCTTGAACCAGGCCACCTGGATGATGACCGAGAGGGCTTCCATGACGAAGAGCCCGCCGACCACGATTAAAATAAGTTCCTGTTTGGCGATCAGCGCCGCCAGCCCCAGGATGGCGCCCAGGGACAGGGAACCCACGTCGCCCATGAAGATCTGGGCGGGATAGGTGTTGTACCACAAAAAACCCATGACCGCGCCGACCACGGCCGCCAGGAGAACCGTCACCTCGGCCGCGCCGGGCACGAAAGTGATCGACAGATACTGGGCGAATCTGGCGTTGCCCGCACAGTAAATGAAGACCATGTAGGTCAGAGTGGCGATGACCATGGGGCCGGCGGCCAGGCCGTCGAGCCCGTCAGTCAGGTTCACCGCGTTGGAAGCCCCGCAGATGACCACGGCGGCGAAGGGGATGTAAAGAATCCCCAGGTCCAATTCGATTTCTTTAAAGATCGGCAGATACAGAACCGTGTCGTAGGCCGGCGACTGGTAGAGGTACCAGCCGGCGGCCAGGCCGATGGCGAACTGGCCGACCAGCTTCTGTTTGGCGCTGAGACCCTGGTTGTGCTTCCGTTTGATTTTCAGAAAATCATCGTGAAAGCCGATGGCCGCGAACAGGCCGCCGCAGACGATGATCAGCCAGACCACCGGCTGAGTCAGGTCAACCCATAAAAGGACGCCCAGAAGGGCCGCGGCCAGGATAAGCACCCCACCCATGGTGGGCGTGCCCGATTTCTTCTTGTGGGAAGCCGGGCCCTCTTCCCGGATGTACTGCCGGATCTGGTAATTCTTGATCACGGCGATGAATTTCGGACCCGCCAGAAAGCAGATGCCCATGGAAGTGAAGGCGGCCAGGATGCTCCTGAAAGTCAGGTACTTAAAGACATTGAAGAATGACACATCGTCAATCAGGGATGAAAACAGATGGTAGAGCATTCTTCAACAATCCTTCGGCGGCTCAAGCGTTCTTCAAATAATCCACGGCCCGTTCCATGTGCATGTAATGGGAGCCCTTGACCAGGACCGCGGCGTTTTCAGGCTGCCCGGAAAGCACCCAGGCGGCGGCCTCTTCCGGGCTTTCAAATTCGGCCACCGCGTTTCTGTTCAGGCCGGCCCGCCGGGCAGCCCGGGCGCTGTGGCGGGACAGAGGCCCCACCAGAGCCAGGAAATCCAGATTCAATTCAGCGGCCAGGCGGCCGATTTCCCGATGGAAACGCCCTCCGGCCGGCCCCAGTTCGCCCATATCGCCTAAAATGGCGCCCCTGGCGCCCCGACCGCCAAAGTCGCCCAGAACTTTCAGGCCGGCGCTCATGGAGGCGGGGTTGGCGTTGTAGCTGTCGTCGAGCAGCCAGAGGCCCCGGCGAGTCTTGACGGCCGACAGGCGCCCGGGAAAGCTTTCCACTTCGGCCAGGCCGCCGGCGATCTGGTCCCAGTCGGCCCCCATGGCCAGGGCGGCGGCGGCGGCGGCCAGGGCGTTATGGGCGTTGTGGGCCCCCAAAAGTTTCAGCCTGACGGCCCGGCCTTTTTCCGCCCCCGGACCGTAAAGGGTGAGGTCCTGTCCGGTGAGGCCCCGGGGGCGGACCCGGCCCAGTCTGATCTGGGCCGGGGCGCCGAGGCCGAAAAAAAGCTTGTTGCCGCCGAAGCGTTTGGACTCGCGCCGCAAAAGCGGCTGGTCGGCGTCGACCACGGCCAGGGCCGAGTCTTTCAGGCCGGCGAAGAGTTCGCCCTTGGCCTTGGCCACCTGGCTGAGGCTGCCGAAAAATTCCAGATGGGCCGGGCCGATACTGGTGACCAGCCCGACGTCGGGCTCGGCGATCTCCGTTAAACGGGCTATTTCCCCGAAATGGTTCATGCCCATTTCCAGAACCGCCAGGCGGCCGGCCTTTTTCAGGCCGAAAACGGTCAGCGGCAGGCCCACCAGGTTGTTGAAGTTGCCGGCCGTGGCCAGAAGCTGCGCATCGATCTTCCGCAGAATGGCGGCCAGCATTTCCTTGGTGCCGGTCTTGCCGTTGGAGCCGGTCAGGGCCAGCACCTTGAGTTCCTGCCGCCTTCTGAGGGCCAGGGCCAGATCGCCCAGGGCCTTCAAAGTGTCTTCGACCATCAGGGCCCGGCCGGCGGCCCCGCCTTTTAAGGCCCTCTGGACCACCACCGCCAGGGCGCCCCTGGCCAGGGCCCCGGCCGCGTGACAGTGGCCGTCGAATTTTTCGCCCTTGAGGGCCACAAAGACTTCCCCGGGCCTGACGGTCCGGCTGTCGGTGGAGACGCCGGCCACCCGCTTCCGGCCCAAAGCTTCCAGTTCCGCGCCCCGTTCGGCCGAGCCCAGGTTATCGGCTATCCAGCTCAGCGGCAGGCGCAGATCTTTCATCAGTCGCGCCCCGCTCCCTTCAGAGCTTTCAGGGCTTCCTCGCGGTCATCCAGATGCCTTTTCTCCCGGCCGATGATCTGATAATCCTCATGCCCTTTCCCGGCGATCAGCAAAATATCCCCGGGCTCCATCAGGCGCACCGCCTCGCGGATGGCCGCCCGGCGATCGACGATCAGCATCAGGCTGCCGCCGGGCCAGCCGTCAGAGACCAGTTCCCCCGGCTCACAGCGCGAGAGCTTCAGATCGGCCAGGCCCTTTTCCACCTCCAGCAAAATCGACCAGGGCTCCTCGGTCCGGGGATTGTCGGAGGTGATGATCACCAAGTCGGCCAGTTCCCCGGCCAGCCGGCCCATCAGCGGGCGCTTGCCCTTGTCGCGGTCGCCCCCGCAGCCGAAAACCGTCAAAAGCCTTTTGGGCTCCAGGTCCCGGCAGGCTTTCAGGGCCTTGGCCAGGGCGTCGGGGCTGTGGGCGTAATCCACGAGCACCAGATAGTCGCTGTTCCGCCCGACCCGCTCCAGGCGTCCCGGGGCGCCGCCGGACCCGGCCAAGGCTTCGCGGATGGTCCGGCTGTCGATGTGCATGGCCCAGGACAGGGCGGCCGCGCCCAAAAGGTTGCCGGCATTGACTTCGGCCAGGAGCGGCGAAGTCTGAAGCCAGCTTTCGCCGGGGGTCTCGATCGTCAGGCTGAGGCCGTCGCGGGTCAGTTTAAGGTCGCGGCCGCGAAACTCGGCTTCTTCGCTGAAACCGAAGCTCAGGGCGGTCGGCCCCAGTTCGGCGGCCAGACGGCGGCCGTATTCATCGTCGATATTGATCACCGCCCGGCGGCCGCCGCTCTTGAGCTGCCTGGTGAACAAAAGTTTTTTGGCCTGGTAGTAGTCTTCCATGTCTTTGTGGAAGTCCAGGTGATCGCGGCTGAGATTGCTGAAGAGGGCCGCTTCGAAACCCAGGCCCACGACCCGGCCCAAAGCCAGAGCGTGGGAAGAGATCTCCAGCACGGCCGCCTTGCAGCCGGCGGCCAGCATTCCGGCCAGGCTGGCGGCCAGGACCGGACCTTCCGGCGTGGTGTTGGGGGCCGGCTTTTCAACGCCCGGCCAGCGAAAATTGATGGTGCCCATCACCCCGGGGACCAGACCGGCCCGCGACAGCACGGCCTCCATCAGATAGGCGGTGGTGGTCTTGCCGTTGGTGCCGGTCAGGCCCACCAGAATCATTTTGTCCGACGGGCGGCCGTAAATGATGGAAGCCGCCCCGGCCATGACCGGCCGCAACTCCCCGCGGGGAACCAGAAGGCGCGGCACGGAACTTTCCACGTCGGGCTCGGTCAGCATGACCGCCGCCGCGCCGTTTTTCACGGCGGCCTCAATATAGTCGCGGCCGTTGAACTTCGAGCCGGGCACGGCCGCAAACAGCCAGCCGGGCCTGATCTCGCGGGAGTCTTCGCTGATGCCGACGATCTCGGGATCGCCGTTCCCGGCGAGAAGCAGATTCAATTGTCCGGCCAGACGGCTGAGGCTTACCATAAAATTCAAGATCCTTGAAAGCCCGTAGCGGCCTTTGGCGGCCGCGACGCGTTTTTATCGTTCAAAATATATGGAACCCGTCTGCCCGGCGGCCACGGCCGTTCCGGGCCCCGGCTCCTGCCCGACCGCGTGCCCGCTGCCGGCAAATTCCAGATCCAATCCATATTCGCTCATCACTTCCACCACCTGCCGCATCGAAAGCCCGGTCAGATTGGGCATGACCCCTGGTTCCACGGTCAGCCCCAGGCCGACATCGGCAAAGACCGGCTCGCTTATTCCGGCGCTCAAGGCCTTTTCCGGGCTGAGCGAGGCGTAGGTGATGGGGCCTTTCCGGCCCCGGTCGCCTTTTTTCAAGCGCACCCGGATGAAATTGTTGGACTGCCCGCCGGCCACCACGCCCGGGGCCCCGCCGGCATTGCGCTGCAGGATCGGCCAGACCGGATCGACCGGCCCTTCAATGGGCGGAATATCCAGAATCGGCAGAGCTTCCCGCATGATCTCCCGGAAGGCCGGGGCGGCCACGGTGCCGCCGTAATAGCCGTTCCTGGGCTCGTCAAGCACCACCATCACGCAGAGCTCGGGGTTGTGATAGGGAGCGAAGCCCAAAAAGGAGGCCACATATTTGCCGGCCGCGTAAGTCTTGCCGCCGCGTGAAACCTTCTGGGCGGTGCCGGTCTTGCCGGCCACCGGATAGCCTTCGACCTCGGCCCTGGTGGCTGTGCCGCCCTTCTGAACGGCCATGCGCAGCATGGCGGCCACCTGGCGGGCGGTCAGGGGCGAAACAACCTGGCGAAGAATATGGGGCTCATATTGCTCGACAATGCGGCCGTCGGCATCCAGCACCCGGTCCACAATGTAGGGCTTCATCAGCACGCCGTCGTTGGCCAGGGAACTCATGGCCATGACCATCTGAAGGGCGGTCACCGAGACGCCCTGGCCGAAGGCGATATTGGCCGCATCGATCTGATACCAGCGCTTAGGGTGCCTCAAAAGGCCCGAATCCTCGCCGGGAAGATGAGCCAGCCCGGTTTTCTCGCCAAAAGAAAAGCGGGTCAGGTAGTTGTAAAGAAGATCATTGCCGAGGATGCCGCCCACCTTCAGCGAGCCGATGTTGGAGGAGTGCTTGATGACCTCGCTGATGGTCAGATCGCCGTAGTTATGGGTATCGCGAACCGTGTGCCGGCCGACTTTGAAGGCCCCGTTTTCGCAGTAAACCACCGTGCCCGGAGTGACCAGACCCTCTTCCAGGGCGGCGGCCACCACAAAGATCTTAAAGGTCGAGCCCGGCTCGAAAGTATCGGTCAGGATTCGATTGCGGCGGGCGGCCGGATCGCTGAGGCTGAAATTATTGGGATCAAAAGACTCGCCGTTCACCGCCACCGCGGCGGCCAGCACCGCCCCGGTCTTGGGGCGCATGACCAGGGCCAGGCCGCTGGCGGCCTGGTAGGTGCCGACGGCCCTGGACAGAGCCTTTTCGGCGATATGCTGAATGCGGCGGTCTATGGTCAGGACCACCGAACCGCCCCGGGTCTGCTCCAACTCGCCTTCGATATTGTCGACCATGATGCGGTCGACATTGTCGCGCTTGACTTTGATCTTGTCCTGGCCGGGGCGGAGCCGCTCGTCCAGGGCTTTTTCCAGGCCTTCCAGGCCTTCGCTGTCCAGCCCGACAAAACCAAGCAGCTGAGAAGCCAGAGGGCCGTTGGGGTAGGTGCGGCGATACTCTTTTTTGAAGCCCAGGCCGCGAATATTCAGATTCCTGACCGCCAAGGCCTCTTCCTCGCTCATATGGCGTTTGATGTAGACGAATCTCTGGCGGCCGCCCAGGCTCCCGCCCAGCTTGGCCTGTTCTTTCTCATTTAGATTCAAAATCTCGGCCAGTTGACGAACGGTCTCTTCTTTATCCTGAATCAAGGCCGGGTCGGCCCAAAGCGTGGGGGCCTCCACGGAAGCGGCCAGGCGCTCGCCATTGATGTCGAAGATTTCACCCCGCACGGCCCCCAACTTCATGTTGCGCTCGATCTCCCGGTTGGCCTTGCCCATCAGGTAATCCCGATCGGTGACGGCCAGGGCGAAGGATTTATAAACAACCGCGGCAAAGATCAGGACGAAGACGACCACGATCATCTTCAACTTGATATTCATCCATTGGCCGCGTTCAGAACTCATCGGGAACCTCTAGTACATCTCTAGTATGTCGACGTCAGTCAATCACTACTATCCGCCCCTGGCGGGGGGTGACCAGACCCAGCGCCCGGGCTTTGACTTCCAGTTGGTCCAGGGAACCGACCTGGGCCAGTTCGGCTTTCAACTGCCGGTTGACTTCCAGAAGACCCAGCTTCTGCTGGGTCAGATCGGAAAGCTCATAACTGTGGGCCACGGCCTGATGGTTGGAACGCATCAAACCCAGCACCAGAAGGATGATCCCCAGCGCCAGAGCGGTCATAAGCGTGAAATGGCGCAGAGACATGAAATTCAGGGGCGCGCCGCTGATCTCAGGCACGGCCTGCGCTTCCGCCGTCACCGGCTCCGGGGCCGGCCGGGCCGAAGCGGGCCGGGTCAGATTCAGGCGCCGCCGCCCGGCGGACTCTTTTCTGGAGCGAGTTTTAGCGCTCCATTGCAGACCGCCGGGCATCGTGGAGTAGAAGCCGCCCAACGGCTGCCCCACCCGGACGCGGGAAATGGACATACAACACCTGTCGCGCCGGCCGTCAAAAAGGTTCAGGCGGATTGCCCGGGAATGAACTTTTTCGGCGGCCAGGGCCTGTAAATTTTCTTGGCGGAAAAAGCGGGCGAACCCGCAGGCCGGCCAACTCCGTGGGAGGCGCGAGAGCCCCCCGGCGCTCCGCTTTTTTAAGGCGGACGCCCTGAAACCATTGCCTTTGACCCGGCGGCGGAAAGTAAAGGCCGTCGGCTCGGTACCCGTTGCTTTATGCGGCGAGAAACGTTTCAGCCATGCCCAAATTCGGTGGGAACGTTTCCTTGGCGCCTGGAGGACCAGCGGCGTTTTGCGCGCCGCCGGCCTTCATTCTGCGGGCGACTTTTCAGCGGCCCTCAGTTTGGCCGACCTGGCCCGGGGATTTCTATCCAGTTCCTCCGGGCCGGGGGTCAGCGGTTTCTTATACAGAGCCCGCCAGGGGCGGCGCCCTTTCTCGTCCTGAATCCGGAAGGCCGCCTTGACCAGGCGGTCCTCCAGGGAATGAAAACTGATGACGGCCAAACGTCCTTCCGGGTTTAAAAGCTCCGGCGCTTTTTCCAAAAAACGCTCCAGGACTTCAAGTTCCCGGTTGACCTCAAGGCGCAGAGCCATGAAAGTGCGCGTGGCCGGATGAATTCTGGGCGGCGGCCCCGGCCGGTAAAGGCTTTTGGCCACCAGGGCCGCCAATTCCCCTGTGCTTTCCAGAGGCTTTTTTTGCCGGGCTCTGACTATGGCCCGGGCCAGGCGCCGGGAGGCCCTCTCCTCTCCGTAACGCCAGATCAGGTCGGCCAGTTCTTTTTCCGGATAGCGGTTGACCACTTCCTTGGCCGTCAAGGCCCCGGCCGGGTTCAGCCGCATGTCCAGCTCCTCGTCAAGGCTCCAGGAGAAACCCCGGCCCGGGCCGGTCAACTGTCGACCGCTGAGTCCCAAGTCCAGCAGTATGCCGTCGACCCCTCCCCGGTCCAAGCCGGCCAGGATCTCGTCAAGGTCTCCGAAGTTGCCGGCGGCCACGGTCAGGCGACTTTCCCGCCGGCCCCAGCCGTCGAGAGCCCAGGCTCTCGGCTCCGGATCCTGATCCAAGGCTATCAGGCGACCTCTTTCCCCTAAAACTTTCAGTATCAGCCGGCTGTGTCCGCCACCGCCCAGGGTGGCATCGACATAAATACCGTCCGGCTTGATTCCCAGAGCCTCAACCGCTTCCGGACCCATGACCGTCAGGTGCCCGAAAGCTTCCGACCAGTCCCCGCCCCCCTCCAGGAGCAGGGCCTGATCCAGGTCCCGAAGGGACCTCAGGCCGCCGCCGTCAGTTGGCACCCTGCCGGCTTCGGCCGGAACGGCCTTTGACCGCCGTTCCACTTTTTCTCCAGACAGGCGCCGGTGGCGAGCCGGACCGCCCATCAGAGGAAAATCTTCTTCACGGTGGCCGCGTCGGGGGCCTTGGGCTGGGGCACTTCCACCTGACCGGCGGTGTTCTTGCGGCTCGGCCGGATCTTTATTTTAAAGGAGAGCCCCGCCACATCCACTTCCTTGTCCAGCCCGGTCAGTTCCCGAAAGCGCGGGGAGATCAAGAGGCGCCCGTTCTTGTCCAGGGTCAGGCGGTCGGAATTGCCCACAAAGTATTCCAGGGCTGTTTCCCGTTCATCGGTGTCTTCAATGGCCCGGAGATCGGCCTCCACCTTCTGCCAGTGTTCGTGGGGGTAGAGGGTCAGATAACCGCCTTCCTGGTTGGGCAGGGCCACCACCTCATCAGGCCGTTCCGATTTCTGCAGCTCGTCGCGAAAGCGGCCGGGCAAGGCCAGGCGGCCCTTGTCGTCAAGGGTATGAGTATAGGTATTCATGAAGCTGAAACGTTCGCTCATCGACCTGTTCCCATCTGGCGCCCGGTTGTGGGGAAATGACCCACTTGCTACCATTTGTACCCACTTTACCCTCCCAGGCTCCCACTGTCAAGTAAAAAACTGAAGAATTTCCAGGCAAAAAGATTAATATGGGCCGCATTCAAAAGATCTGGGGCTTCCATTTTCAGCCGCCCCACATCTTGTAGATAAAAAGTTTAAAAATTTTCATAAAGTAAATCTAATTTTATATAAATAGAAGACCGAAAAAAATCCGTTTTTCACTTGAAGCGCCCGGCCCAAACCTGCTACAATCTTCTGGCTTTACTATTTACGGACAGGAGCGTTGAGCGTGCGTTACTACATTGATAAAGAAATTTTCAACAGATTTCCCAATTTCAGGCGGGTGGTGGTGCTGGCCCGCAATATCGACAACCACGGCGAAAACCCGGAACTGCTGGCGCTTCTGAGGGCGGCCGAAGAGAGCGTCCGGGGCGGGGCCCTGGCCGCCTTCCCGGATCTGCCGCGCCTGAACATCTGGGTGGAAGCCTTCCGCGACCTGGGCATCAACCCTAAGAAGCACCCGCCGTCGGTGCTCAACATGATCAAACGGGTCCGGGGCGGCAAGGACCTGCCGTACATCAACCACCTGGTGACCATTTTCAACTGCCTGAGCCTGAATAACCTTTTATCCTGCGGGGGCGACGACCTGAGCGTGGTTCAGGGCGATCTGAACCTGACCATTGCCGACGGCAGCGAAAACTACAGCCCTCTGGGCCAGCCGGAAGTCCGGGAGCACCCGGCCCCCGGCGAGGTCATCTATATGGATACGGCCACCCGCGAAATTTTCTGCCGCTGCTGGTGCTGGAAGAACGGCGACGTCAGCAAGCTCGGCCCGGAGACCCGGCGCACGGCCATCAACATCGACGGCATGTTGCCGGCCTTCAGCCTGGACCAGTTGGCCGACCTGGGGCGTCAGGCCGCCGCCCTGCTGGAACGTTTCACCGGAGCCCGGACCGAAGTCAAGGTCATGTCTCCGGAATCCCCGGAATTTGTCGTGGAATGAAGAGGCCGGCCGTGGAATATGCAATAGGTTTTCTGGGTTACGGGCGCATGGCCCGGGCCGTCAGCCAGGGTTTGGACCGAAGCGGCCTGATCCCTTTTGCCCGGCAGATGGTTTCCGGCCGGGACCGGGCCCGTCTGGAACAGGCCGCCGCCGCCCGGGGGCTGACCGTGGCCGCCGACAACCGCGACCTGGCTTCGCGTTGCGCTCTGGTGGTGCTGGGCGTCAAACCCAGGCAGGTCGAAGGCGTGTTGGAGGAAATCCGGGAGCTGGTCAAAGACCAGACCATCATCTCGCTGGCCGCCGGGGTGGCCCTCAGAGAGCTCAGCGCCCGGCTGCCGGCCGGCTGCGCCCTGGTGCGGAGCATGCCCAACGTGGCCGCCCTGGCCGGCTGCGGGGCCACCCTGATCTGTGCGGTCCCCGGTCTGTCCCCCGAGCGCCTGGCCCGGGTTCGGGACGTATTTTCTTCAGTGGGCCTCTGCCTGGAGCTGGAGGAAGCCCTCTTCGACGCCGGCGGCGCCCTCAGCGGCTCCGGCCCGGCCTATTTCTTCAGTATCATGGAAAGCCTGGTTCGGGGGGCGGTCCGCCTGGGCCTGACTTGGGATCAGGCCCGGCGCCTGACCGTCCAGACCGCCCTGGGGGCGGCCGAGACCGCCCGCCAGCGCCCGGAGAGCCCTCTGGCCGAACTGCGGGACATGGTCACTTCCCCGGGCGGCACCACCGCCGAAGCCCTGTATGTCTTCGAAAAGGCCGGCCTGGGAGGGATTGTTCAGGAAGCGCTGAAGGCGGCCACGGACAAGAGCCGGAACCTGGTTTAAAACCATCGGCGGCAGGCGAAGAGGAATTCATGCAAATCAAAGCGCTGGGCGCGGTGGGTACAGTCACCGGCTCCTGTTTTCGAATCGAACTGGACAGCGGGGACAAGATCCTTCTGGACTGCGGCCTTTTCCAGGGCGGCCGCCAGACCGAGCTCCGCAACTCAAACAGCAGGGTTTACGAGCCCCGCGACCTGGCGGCCATGGTCCTCACCCACGCCCACACGGACCACTCCGGCCTGGTGCCGCGCCTGGTCAGGGACGGTTATCGAGGCCCGGTCCACGCCACCGAAGCCACCTGTGATCTCTTGAAAGTGCTGTGGCTGGACGCGGCCAACATCCAGGAACAGGAAGCCGTCTGGAAGAGCCGCAAGAACCGCCGCCAGGGGCAGCGCGAGGTGGAGCCGCTCTACACCGAAGACGATGCCCGCCTGGCCATGACTCTCTTGAGACCCCTGCCTTTCTACCAGGCGAGCCCCATCGTGCCCGGCCTGACCCTGCGCTACATTCCGGCCGGTCATATCCTGGGGGCGGCCAGCGCCCATTTCACCATCGAGGAAAACGGCAACGCCCCCCGCCGGGTAGGCTTTTCCGGCGACCTCGGCCGGGCGGGGCAGCTTCTGATGCCCGACCCGGCCAAACTGCCGGAAACCGACACCCTTTTCATGGAGACCACCTACGGCAACCGCCGCCACAAGGAAATGGGCCCCTCGGTGGATGAACTCCTGGCCGCGGTCAACGCCGCCTGGAAGGAAGGCGGCAAGATCCTCATCCCGGCCTTTGCCGTGGAACGCAGCCAGGAGGTCATGCTGCTCCTGGCCCGGGCCTGGCACGACGGGCGCATCCCCAGGGAACTGCCCATCATTCTCGATTCGCCCCTGGCCACGGCCGCTTCCGAAATTTATACCCGCTACGTCGAGCTCTTCGACGAAGAAACCCGGAACTTTCTGTCCATGGGCCTCGGTTCCCAGACCCTGCCGACCCTGCGCATCACCCGAGACACCCAGGAAAGCCAGAAACTCAACGACATCCGGGGTTCGGCCCTGATCATCGCCGGCAGCGGCATGGCCAATGCCGGGCGCATTCTGCACCACCTCAAGCACAACCTCTGGCGGCCCAACTGCCACGTCATCTTTGTGGGCTTCCAGGCCCAGGGCACCACCGGCCGCCGCCTGGTGGAAGGGGCCAAGGTGGTCAAGATCTTTCGGGAAGCGGTCAATGTGGAGGCCAAGATTCACACCATCGGCGGCTTTTCCGGCCACGCCGATCAAAAGGAACTGCTTGACTGGCTGGGCCGCCTGGCCCACCCGGGCCTGACGGTCAACCTGGTCCACGGCGAACCGTCCAGCACCAGGGACTTTTACGACCTGGCCAGGACCCGATGGCCGGACCTCAACTTCCACATCCCCAACTGGCTCCACTATGCGGCCCTGGCCGAAGAGACCCCGGTGAGGGCCGAAGCCGGAACCCCCGCCGCCGGACCGGCCCTCCAGGACGAACGGCTGACCCTCAGCCTGACCCGTCGCCTGGAGCGAATGAAGGAACAGGCCGCCGCCGCCGGGGCCCTGCCGCCCGATCAGCTGGCCGCCCTGGAGGAATGCCTGGCCAGAGCCGAAAGCATCATGATCAGCCAGCCCGCGGCCAACGGGAACTGAGGGGCAACCGTGCCCGGCGTTCGCGCCGGTCCGGCGACCGGCTTCCCGAAGAGTAATCGGCAGGGCCCTCAGGACATACGGGCCCGGTATTCATTCAAAGTGGCCTGGCGGCTCTGGCGGCCCTCTTTCAACAGGGCCTGCACCCGGGGATCGTCCCAGGGGTCCTGAAAGCCGATCTCGCGGTCGCCGGAGTCCTTTTCATCGCTGAGCTTGCGGCGGAACTTGGCCGACATGTGGGTGTCGTCGCCCATGAAGGCCAGAAGGCGTCCGCGCCTTCCCCGGCTCTCGTTGGCCCGGTTGAGGGCCTCCAGAATAAAGAGGGTGTGGCCGGGGGTGGAAGGGTTCCAGATCTCCCAGCCGTCCACGTCCAGGTCGTCCAGGAGCACCGGCCAGAAAAGCGGGGGATGGGGAATGACGATGCCGCCCCCCAGGCGGCGGGCCTCGGCGATGACTTCTCTGGAGGAATAGAATTCATCGGGATTCAGCCGGGATTTGACCTTTTTTTTGACCGCGCTGATGAAGAGCAGAGCCTCTTCCCGCAGCCGGCTCTCGCCCTGATCCCGGGCCCGGATGAAATCCGGCAGAAGGCGGTTTTTCAGCATCTCGTCGCGGCTGCTGCCCAAAATGCCCGTCTCTTCGATCAGGGCCGTCAGCCGGCGGGCGTAGAAACGGGCCAGTTCCACGCCCTGGTCGCTGACCGAGCCTTTCAGCGAGGCCTTCAGATCCCCCGAAAGGGTCTCGGGATCAAGCAAGGCCCGGAGACTGTCCAGCAATTGGTGGGCCCGATAGTTGTAAGTGTGGTTCATCATGGCCAGGAAGGCCGAGGCCCGGGGCAGGCGGGCGGCCGGGAAGTGGATCAGGAGTTGCACCTTCAGGCCATAGCGGCGCTCGTAGACATCGACCTCCACCCCGGCCCAGCCGTCCATGACCATGACCCGGTTATGCTGGGTGGGGATGACCAGACGATTTTCAGCCCGGGGAAAGGATAGCTTAAGACGCTCTTTGATGAGCGCCAGCGGCGCCCACTCCGGGTGCCAGTGAACGGCCAGCAGTTCGCCGGCTTCCGGGGCCCGGCGGTCTGGCTCGGCGGCCAGCCTCTTTTCGGCCTCGGTCAGTTCCATCGAGGTCAAAAGATCGAACTGCCGCCGGTCTTCCTGGTCCAGGTCCCGCGCCCTGTCCTCCCGGTCCAGTTCGAAGCTTCGGGAGACCGGCCACCGGGGCCGCCCGTCTGGAGCGGGCTCGCTTGAATGGTTCATGGCTCTCCTGCGCCGTCAAAACGGCTGATGGGCAGGCCCGGTTCCGGGCTCAGCCGGGCCCGTTGGCGACGGCGGCCGCCGGGGCCGAATTTTCATAATAGTCCAGCAGCCCTTCTAAAGCGTTGCGGGCAAAATAGCGTTCCCGCCAGTTTTCCAGAGGGCTCAGTTTCTCAAAGGGGATGGAATCCGGGTCATGGCCGATGATGATGTCCAGCAGCCGGTCCAGCCGCTGGCCGGCGCTCTCGCCGGGCCTTAAGGCCGCTTCCGGGCCGCTTGTCAGATCGTTCCAGAATTTAAGCTGCCGCTGATAGGCCCTGAGGCAGTCATGAAAAGCAATGGGGTAGTCGATGTGCCCGAAATAGGCCGGGCCGTCGGGCTCTTCCAGAAGGCGGGCCACCGAGGCGCTCATGGCTTCTGGGTAGTGGCGCGGCGGAGTGGCCGGGCGATTGTAGATCCGGCCGTCGATCAGAAGCGGGCAGCCCGCGGCTTCGCCGACAAACATGGTCTCCCCCAGGCGGAAGCTCAGGTGATGGGACGCGTGGCCCGGGGTCTCTATAATTTTCAGCCCGGCCAGATCGGCCTGACTGTGGGGAATGAGACGGGCCGGGTCCATGGGCGCGGGTTCCCCGTACATTTCGGCCAGTTCGCCCATGACTTCCCTGGTGCTGGCCCAGAGCCGCCCGGGCGAGACCAGGTAGCGCAGGCCCTTGTCGTGGGCCAGCACTTTGACCTCGGGCCAGGCTTTGACGATCTCCCCCAGGCCCCCGGCGTGGTCCAGGTGAATGTGGGTCAAAAGCACGTAATTCAGGGGCCGGCCCCCCAGATGTTCTTTGACCTCGGCCACCAGGGCCCCGGCCCCGCCGCCCACGCCGCAGTCCACCAGAAAAGCGCGGCCGCCGTGTTCGGTCAGCCAGCCGCCGAAGATCCGGCGAAACTCCGGCCGGCCCGGATCGCTGCAGACAAATTCAATTTTCTTCATCTCTTCAAATCCTGAACCTGATGATAAGGAACAGTTTGTTCCTTAGAAGAACCGCCTCCCTCCTGAAGACCGCCCATTGTAGCATAAAAAAAAGACGGAATAAAATATAAGTCACAAAAAGCGCAAGGCAAACCGCTTTGCATCAGTCGCCGAATTGTAATACAATAACTGAAATAGAAAACGCTGAGGGATTGACGGAGGAAGCTGAGAGAGTTTAAACTTCAAAGGTCTGCTGGGCCGCGATTACTTTTCGGCCTGTCACAAATTCATAAGAGACGGCCAGACCGAGGCGCAATTCGGTATTGCACCAACGGCATCTACCATATTCCAAGGTATGCGTGTAACGTCTTGGCAGATCAATATTTTTCAGACAGCCAAAGTGTCCTCCAGGCCGTAAAAACCGGCCGGCTTCCCGGCCAGCCAGGCCGCGGCCCGCACTGCGCCCTGGGCGAAGGTGTCGCGGGAACCGGCCCGGTGGGTCAGCTCCAGGCGCTCCCCGGGGCCGCAAAAATAGACGCTGTGGTCGCCGACAATGTCCCCGCCGCGCAGGGCCAGAACACCGATTTCCCGGTCGGTCCGCCGGCCGACCAGGCCCTCCCGGCCGCTGACCAGGGCGGCGGCCGGGTCCAGCCCCCGAGCCTCGGCCAGGGCCCGGTAAAGCTTGACGGCCGTGCCGCTGGGCGCGTCTTTTTTCAAACGGTGGTGGGCTTCGACGATCTCCAGGTCGAAATCCGGGCCCAGCATCCTGGCCATGGCCACGGCGATCTGGTACAGGACATTGACCCCGGTAGACATGTTGGGGGCCCAGAGCACCGGTATTTTCCGGCCGAAGGCCCTGATTCCGGCCTCCTGGGCCGGGCTGAAACCGGTGGTGCCGACCACCGCCGCCAGATTGATTTCCGCGGCTTCCTCCAGATAGGCCAGGCTGGATTCAACAGAGGTGAAATCAATGTAAAGGTCGGCCCCGGCCGCGCCTTCGCCGAGGCTGCCGGCCAGGGTCAGGTCCAGGGCGGTCTGGCCCAGGAGGGGACCGATGTTCTGGCCGATCCGGGGGTGGCCGGGATATTCGATCACCCCGCTGACGACCAGGTCCGGGCGGCTCAGGACAGCCTGGACGACCCTCTGGCCCATGCGGCCCAGAGCCCCGCAGACGGCCACCTTGACCGGGCCGCCCATCAGATCAGCCCCCAGTCTTGGAGAATGGGTTTGAGGGCCTCAATAGTGCTGTCTTTGGGCCGGCACATGGGCAGCCGCATTTCCCCGTCCATCCTGCCGGCCAGAGCCAGAGAGGCCTTCAGCGGCATGGGGTTGGTTTCGATGAAAAGGGCCTTGAAAAGGGGCAGCATCTTGAAGAACATCCGCCGGGCCTGATCAGCGTCGCCCGCTTCCCAGGTCCGCCACAGCCTGACCAGGGGCCCGGGGATCAGGTTGGAGGCCACCGAGATGACCCCGCCCCCGCCCACGGACCACAGCGGCAGGGCCAGGCCGTCGTCGCCGCTGGTGACCAGGAAATCAGGGCCGCAGAGCTCGATGGTGCGGATCATCTGATTGAGGTCGCCGGTGGCTTCCTTGACCCCGACCACCGCCGGGACCTCTTTGGCCAGACGGGCGATGGTCTCCGGAAGCACATTGACCCCGCAACGGCCGGGGATGTTGTAAAGCACGATGGGCAGGTCCACCGCCCGGGCAATGGCCTGATAGTGCCGGAACAGACCTTCCTGGGTGGGCTTGTTGTAATAGGGGCTGACCACCAGAAGGCCGTCGGCCCCGGCCTTTCTGGCGTGGCCGGCCAGGTCGATGGCCTCGTGGGTGGAATTGGAGCCGGCCCCGGCCAGGACCTTAACCCGTCCCCGGACCTCTTCCACCGTGACGGAAACCACCCGCTTGTGCTCGTCATAGCTCAGGGTGGGGGACTCGCCCGTGGTGCCGCAGGGCACCAGGCCCTGGACGCCCTCTTCTATCTGAAAACGGACATGGCGACGCAAAGCCTCTTCATCCAGGGCCCCGTTTTTAAACGGAGTGGCCAGGGCGGTGACGACGCCTTTAAAAATCATGCCGTTCATTCCGGACCTCACTTATCTGATGTGAAACTCGACGCGGGACCGATTAGGGGTTGTCAAGAAATAAACTATGCATTTTCATGGCCAGGCGCTCTTGTTTTTGCCGGATTGTTAGCGGCAAAAACAAGAGCAACGCCGCCATGGAGATGTAAAGGTTGTTTATTGACAATCCCTTACTTCAAAAACAGATCCGCCTCCACCTGGCCGGAGAACAGGTAACGGACCTTGCCTTCCAGAAAGACTTTTTCCGGCGCCTCGGGCGGGCCTTCGAAACTGATGACCAGGTCGTCCCCGCCCCGGGTCAGGCAGGTCACCGCCGGGGCTTTGATCAGGCCCTGGGCGGCGGCCAGAAGGGCCGCGGCCGTGGCCCCGGTGCCACAGGCCAGGGTCTCGTCCTCCACCCCGCGCTCATAGGTGCGGAGGGCCAGGCGGTCCGGCCCCGCAATTTTCACAAAATCGACGTTGGCACCCTCCGGGGCGAAGGCCTGATGCCGGCGGACGGCCCGGCCGATCCTGAAGACGTTCAGACCGTCCAGATCCTCCACCCAGGCCACGGCGTGGGGCACCCCGACATTGACCCGGTGATAGGTCAGGCTGAGGCCTTCGGCTTCCACCAGGGCCGCGCCCTCGGGGCGCCCGACCTTGGGCATCTGTACCCTGACCTGGCGGTCATGGACCACCGCTTCGACCACCCCGGCCTTGGTTTTGAACGACATCTCATTGGGGGCGATGCCCAGCGTGACGGCCAGGTGGGCGGCGCAGCGGCCGGCGTTGCCGCACATGTCGGCTTCCGAGCCGTCGGCATTGAAGTAACGCCAGGCAAAGTCGACCTCGTCCGGGCCGGCCACGATGAAGACCGCGCCGTCGGCCCCGATGCCGAACTTCTGGCGGCACATGAGCCTGGCGATGCGGCCCATGTCCTTCTCCGGCACCTGGCCGTCCCAGTCGTCGACGATGACGAAGTCATTGCCGTGCCCGCTGTATTTGTAAAAGGCGAATTTTTCCATTTCCTTCTCTCGTTTGTTCAAATCCCCAAGGCGGGGTCAGGCCGCCCGCGCGGTCTGGCTAGTATTTCAATATCTGTCCGCCGGATAAATAACGGCGGCTTTCAGTCCGCAGGTCATTCCCCGCGAACCAGATCTTCATAGGTCTCCCTGGCCCTGACGACCCGGAAGCGGTCGCCGTCCACCAGCACCTCGGCGGCCCGCGGGCGGGCGTTGTAGTTGGAACTCATGGTGAAACCATAGGCCCCGGCACCCATGACCGCCAGGAGGTCCCCGGCTTCCGTCTCCGGAAGCGGCCGGTCCTTGGCCAGAAAGTCGCCGGATTCGCAGATCGGCCCGACCACATCCACGGTGATTTCCGGCCGCCCGCTTCTCCTGACCGGCAGAATCCGGTGGTAAGAGCCGTAGAGGCTGGGCCGGGCCAGATCGTTCATGGCCCCGTCAACCACCACGAAACGCCGGCCGCCGTTCTCTTTGCGGTAAAGGGTCCTGACCAGCAGCACCGCGCTGTTGCCGGAGACGTAGCGGCCCGGCTCCAAAACCAGGGTCAGGCCCGGAAGACCGGCCATCAGCTTCTTCAGCCCGGCCGCGTATTCAGTCAGCGGCGGGGGACTCTCCTCGCGGTAGCGGATGCCCAGGCCCCCGCCCAGGTCGAAATATTTCAGGCCGAGGCCGGCCTCTTTCAGTTTCAGGGCCAGGTTCTTCAGCTTTTCGGCGGCCGCCAGAAAGGGCGCGGTCGTCAGCAGCTGGGAGCCGATATGGCAGGCCAGGCCGAGTACTTCCAGGTTCGGGTCGCGAGCCGCTTTCAGGTAAAGCTCGCCGGCCGGTTCCGGGGCCAGGCCGAATTTGCTCTCTTTCAGGCCGGTGGCCACATAAGGGTGGGCGCCGGGATCCACGTCGGGGTTTATGCGCAGGGCCACCGGGGCTTTCAGCTTCATCCGGCCGGCCGTCTCGGACAGAAGGGCCAGTTCCCCGGCCGACTCGACGTTGAACATCAGGATGCCGGCCGAGAGCGCCTCGGCCATTTCCCGCCCGGTCTTGCCCACCCCGGAAAAAACCACCCGGCCGGCCGCCAGGCCCCCCTTAAGGGCCCGAAAAAGCTCTCCGCCGGAGACGATGTCCGCGCCCTGCCCCCGCTCGGCCACCAGCTTCAAAAGGGCCAGATTGGCCGCGCTCTTGACCGAGAAACAGACCAGATGGGGGATATGGTCAAAAGCCGCCTCAAGTTCATCCAACGGCCCGACAAAGGCCGCCCGGGAATAGACGTAGACCGGGGTGCCCACCGCGGCGGCGATGTCGGCCAGGGGCACGCCCTCGGCCATCAGTTGGCCGGCCCTATATTCAAACACGTTCATCAGTCATTTGCCATTCAGTTAAGTGTCATGAAGCCCTAAGGCCTCGGCTCCGGGGACACCGGCGGATCGAGATAGACGTCGGCCGTCGGCGAAGGCTGGCTTTCGTTGGCCTGCGGGCTCGAATCCACGGCCGTGACCTGGTAGCGGACCGACTCGCCGCCCCGCTGCCGAATCGGGTCGCGGTAGCTGTTCCCCCTGATCAGATCCGGGCCGATCCGGGTGAAGCCGGCTTCGCCCTCGATCCGCCGATAGAGCCGGTAGCCGGCCAGATCAGGTTCAAAAGCCACGTTTTCCCAGTTCAGGCGCACGCCGTCCACATCCAGGGCCGCGTCCAGATGGCCCGGAGGCGGCGGCGGGGTGAGGTCGATGACCCGCACCGTCCTTTCAGTCGACCAGGGCCCCCGGGCCCGGGTCTCGTCTTTGACGCGCACCAGGCGGCCGCGATAGCTGCAGCTCTGGCCGTAGGCCACCGCCAGGTCGCTGAAAGCCCCGCTGGCCTGGTCCAGCCCGGCCAGGGGCGCCCACTGGCCGCCCGGGCCCTTTTTCTCGATTTCGACCAGGTAGTCCCGGCCCGGCCGGTTCCAGCGCAGTTCCACGGCCTTGTCGCCCAGGGCGGCCGAGAAGCCCAACTGCCCCGGCGGGGCGACGGCCCAGACCACTGTTTCGGAGACGGCCTGGGGATGCCGGCCGCCGTTCACGGCCAGGGGATAGACCCGGAAGTGGTAGACATGGCCGGGCTGGACCCGGTAGCGCCAGGTATAGGGGCCGGGGGCCAGAACCAGGCCCGGCGGCGGGCCGGCCGCCGGCAGCCGGTCCACGGTCTGGTATTGATGGGGGCAGCCCAGGCAGTAGGATTCGGTCAGCACATTGTCGGCCATCTGGATTTCAAAGCCGCCGATCTCCTTCAACTGGCGGCCGACCATATTCTTCTCCGGGGGCCGCCAACTGAGGATCAGTTCGCCGCTGTCGGCGATGGCCTGGCTGAGGTCCAGCACCGGGGCGGGCAGCGTGGCCTCTTCCGGATAAGGGGGGGTCTTGACCCCGCAGGCCGCCAGGAAGGCCAAAAGCGCCGCCAAGAGCAAAATATCCCGCCACTGGTCCAGACAGGCCGGCCCGTTCATCAAACGGCTCCTTTTCTCAGTTCGGCGGCCAGATCCCTCCGGGCCGCGCGCAGTTGCCGGGCCACGCTTCTCGGCGCGGTGCCGCCGTAGGTCACCCTGGCCGCCAGCATGGCCGGCAGGGTCATTTCGGCCCGCACCTCCGGCCCGGCCTCCGGGCAGAATTCCCGCAATTCCTCTAAAGTCAGATCCACCAGGGCCTTTTTGTTCCTGACCGCATAAGCCACAGCTTCGCCGGCCTGACGGTGGGCCTGGCGGAAGGGCACCCCCCGGCGGACCAGGTGGTCGGCCAGGTCGGTGGCCGGGGCGTAAGGGTCGTCGGCCGCCTCCCTGAGGCGCCCGTAATTGAATTTCAGGCCCTCGACCAGGCGGGCGGCCACCGGCAGAACCAGGAGAAGCGTGTCGACCGTGTCGAAGAGCGGCTCTTTGTCCTCCTGAAGATCCCGGTTGTAAGACATCGGCAGGCCCTTGACCACGGTCATCAGGGCGGTCAGGTTGCCCAGAACCCGGCCGGACTTGCCGCGCATCAGTTCGGCCCCGTCGGGGTTTTTTTTCTGGGGCATCATGGAACTGCCCGTGGAGAGGGAATCCGGCAGTTCGGCAAAGGCGAATTCCTGGGAACACCAGAGAACCAGGTCTTCGGCCAGCCGGGACAGATTGATCATCAAAATGGCCCCGAAAGAGATAAACTCCAGCAAATGGTCCCGGCCGGCCACGGCGTCGAGGCTGTTTTCAGCCAGACGGGTGAAAGCCAGGCTCTCGGCCACCATCTGGGGGTCGATGGGCAGGCCCGTGCCCGACAGGGCGCCGCTGCCCAGGGGCATACAGTCCAGGCGCCGGTATAAATCGCCCAGCCGGGCCTGGTCCCGGGTCAGCATCTGGTAATAGGCCATCAGGTGGTGAGCCAGCAGGACCGGCTGGGCCCGCTGAAGGTGCGTGTAGCCGGGCATGGGCGCCTCTTTGGCCTTAGAGGCCTTTTCCACGATGACCGCCCGCAGGCGCCGCAGTTCCGAACCCGCCCGCCGGGCCATGTCGCGCAGGTAGAGCCTGCTGTCCAGGGCCACCTGGTCGTTGCGGCTGCGGGCCGTGTGCAGCTTTTCGCCCGCCGGGCCGATCAGGTCGACCAGGGCCCGTTCCAGGTTCATGTGCACGTCTTCCAGGCGGGGGTCCCACTGGAAGCGGTCCTGCGCCACCCGTTTGCGCAGTTCGTCCAGGCCCCTGACGATCAGGGTGCTCTCCTCGGCGCTGATCAGCCCCACCCGGCCCAGCATGCGGGCGTGGGCCTGGCTGCCTTCGAGGTCATAGGGCGCCAGGCGGCGGTCGAAGCCCACCGAGGCCGACAGGCGCTCCAGGAGCTCGTCGGTGCCCTCGCTGAAACGCCCGCCCCAGGGCTTGCCCAGGTCTTTGGCGGCCATTTCAGGCTCAGCCCCTCAGAAGCTTGCGGATGCGCAGACGCAGGCCCAGGCAGCGGATGAAACCGGCCGCGTCGGCCTGGTCATAGACCCCGTCGGTCTCAAAGGTGGCGTAGGCGTCATGGTAGAGCGAATCCGGGGACCGGCGGCCGACCACCGAGCAGTTACCCTTGTAAAGCTTCAGCCGCACCACGCCGCTCACCCGGTCCTGGCTCTGGTCGATCAGGGCCTGGAGCGATTCCCGCTCCGGGGCGTACCAGAAGCCGTTGTAGACCAGGGCCGCGTATCTGGGCATCAGGGAATCCTTGAGGTTGATGACCTCCCGGTCCAGGGTCAGGCTTTCCAGGTTGCGGTGGGCCAGCCAGAGAATGGTGCCGCCCGGGGTTTCGTAGACTCCCCGGCATTTCATGCCCACAAAGCGGCTCTCCACCAGGTCGAGGCGGCCGATGCCGTTGGCCCCGCCCAGCTCGTTCAAACGGGCCAGCAGCGCGGCCGGGCTCAGGGCCTGGCCGTCGACGGCCACGGCATCGCCCTTCTTAAACTCTATCTCCATATAGGTGGGCTGGTCCGGCGCCTTTTCCGGGGCAACGCTCAGGACGAACATATCCTCGTCCGGTTCCTGCCAGGGGTCTTCCAGCAGGCCGCCCTCGAAGCTGATGTGCAGCAGGTTGCGGTCGGTGGAGTAAGGCTTGGCCTTGGTCACCGGGATGGGAATGCCGTGTTTTTCCGCGAAGTCGATCAGGTCGCTGCGCGAGCTCAGGTCCCATTCCCGCCACGGGGCCACGGTGGTCAGTTCGCTGTCCAGGGCCATGGTGTTCAGTTCAAAGCGCACCTGGTCGTTGCCCTTGCCCGTGGCCCCGTGGGCCACGGCGTCGGCGCCCTCTTTTTGGGCGATGTCCACCAGGTGCCTGGCGATCAGCGGCCGGGCCAGGGAGGTGCCCAAAAGATACTGCCCCTCGTAAAGCGCGTTGGCCCGCACGGCCGGAAAGACAAAATCCCTGACGAATTCCTCTTTCAGGTCGCGGACATAGAGCTTGCTGGCCCCGGTCTTAATGGCCTTGGCCTCCAGGCCTTCCAGCTCGTCGCCCTGCCCCAGGTCGGCGGTGAAGGCGATGACTTCGTCGGCCCCGTAAACCTCTTTCAGCCATTTCAGAATGATGGAGGTGTCCAGGCCCCCGGAATAGGCCAGAACGATCTTCCCGGCCTTTTTAGTCTTTTTCATCATGCCCTCCTAAGCGTAAAAGAAGCCGCCGACCAGCCGGTCTCCGCCCCGAGTAAAAGCGCGGAATCATGCGGATTAAATAATGTAGCAGTCCTAACCTTCAATTTCAAGCTATTTCTTACGCTTGTGGGGAGCAATTAAAATGTCCGTAGTAATAGCGCGGGAATTGTCCTGTTAAAATGAGGAGACCGAAGGAGGTCTCCATGGAACGTACGAAGCTATTACAGGAAATAAGAAGGGCGTGTTGTTGCGGATGAAGGACTGGCTGCGGTCAGACTTGAACCGCAGGATTTTCATGGGGAATGGAATTATGTTATCCTTCCCTATTGCAGGATTTGATTTTGCACAGCTACCTGGTCAACCGGGATAAATTTTTCTTAAAACCACGCGGGATTGCTTGGCCTTGAAATCAAAGGCTTTGTATTCAGCTTCCATGATTTTGTAATTGGACAGAGATATGTGGGTGGTCACTTTCCTGATGCCTTCTTCTATCCACCGGTTGAACAGCAGGCGCTCAAAACCGATGGTCGCCCCTGAGCCCTTGTGCTTGGCCGCCACCCCGCCGAGGAGATGAAGCATGGAAGCCGGCTCTTGCTTCATGTGGGTGTGGAAACCGACCAGGCTGTTGTCGCGCCTATCCAGGCATCTTATGAGGCGCTCGCCGGGGGACTGCCAGGACTTGGTTATATAAAGGCGATAGCGCCGCCGGGCCAGGGAACTGTCCAAGTCCGGGTCCAGATAGATGCGGTCGATGTCGAAAATACTGTCGGCCAGCTCGAGTATCGGCTCAATATCGTCTTCCGGCCCGGCCTCCTCCAGGCGCAAGATGCTGTCGAACATGGAGGTGTCGTATTTTTTGGCGGGCAGGCGCTTGCTCATTTCCAGCTGAAATTCAACGAAACGGAAACCGTGATTTTCAAAATAATGGACGAGGCCCAAGTTTTCGGCCGGTATTTTCACATACACATAGGCGGGTGACCGGTTCAGGATATAGTCCCGTTCGAAAGCCCCGAAATCCGCCTCCGGATCGGTTATTTTCATAACGTTCCGCCGGAAAGCCTGACTGTCCAGTTCTTCTAAAACAATGTTCATCAGGTAAGACCGCCGTCGAGAATATAGTTTTGGCCAGTTATCCAACGGGCCTGAGCGCCGGACAGAAAAACGGCCAGGGCGGCGACGTCGGCCGCCTGACCCAGTCCCAGGGGATAGCGGTTATGCTGCTCCTCCGCTGAAGTTAATTCAGTTACGAATTGTCGGCCCATGGGGGTCATGACCAGGGCCGGTGAAAGGCAGTTGACCCTGATTCGTCTGGGAGCCAGCTCCTTGGCCAGCACCAGCATGGTGTTGATCAGGGCGGCCTTGGCCCCGCCATACAGCCCCTGCCCCTTGTCCGGCCGCACAGCCGCCAGAGAGGCTATGAAAGTCATTGAAGCCCCCTCCCCGACGTTGACCCGCCGGTCGGCGAAGCCCTTGGCCAGCAGCACCGGAACGAAATAGTCCAGGTTGAAGAGCTCGACGGCGCCGGCATAGGTGACCATGTTGACCGGCTCCGTCAGGGTGACGCCGGCGCAATGGATCAGCCCCTTGAGTTTGCCGTATTTATTTTTCAGGCCCAGCACCCAGTCCGGCAGTCTGTCCAGGTCGTCGGCCAGATCTTTTACTTCGGGATGAATATGCCCGGGGGCCGCCGCTTTTTCCCGGAGGGACTCCAGCCTGGCTTCGCTGCGTCCGGCGGCGATGACGGCTGCGCCCGATTGATTTAAAAGCAAGGCGACCCCTTCGCCTATCCCCGAAGAGGCTCCGGTGACCAAAAAAAATTCATCTGGCCTGAAGTCGGGCATGGGTCAAATCCCGGCCCGGGCCATTAAATCTTCGACGGTGATGAACGACTCGAAATCAGTGAAGTTCAAGGTCTTGGAGAACTCCTTGTCGAAAAATCCGGCTACGGCCATGATGGAAAGAGAATCCCATTCCGGCAGATCTTTTAAAACCATTTCCGCGTCCAAAGGTTCGTCTCTTTGGAGAATATCTTGAAGTTCCGCCAGAAATTCAGCTCTGGTCATGGTCCGCTCCTGTAATTCTTTTTACCCAGAATGATATTTCATCTTCCCGGGTTCGCATATGGTCAAATTTTTCCTTAATGATGCCGGAGCAATATATATGATCCAAGTCGGTAATGCAACTGGCCCAGGCCGCGCCTATGCCGTAGCCGCAGAGCAGCACCTTCAGTCTGCCCGTCGAAACCCTGTCTTTGAGAATATGGGCGATGACGCCGGGAACCGAAACCGAAGACTGATTGCCGTATTCGCTGAAAGTCAGGGAGGAATACTGGTCTTTGTTCAGGCCTGATTTGCGGGCTATATGGTCGATAATTTGCTTGTTGGCCTGGTGAAAGGCGGCGAAGTCGATGTCGCCGGGGGCGACTCCGGCATAGTCGAACAGTTCGGTCACGTTGGGCGGAACTTCCCGGATGCTGAAATTGAAGACTTCCAGACCGTCGAGGTAACCGTCTATAAGTTTCAGGTCGTCGCCCTGCTTGTCGTGGACGACCAGGTCAAGCACGTCGGATCTTATCGGCAGCCGGGCTCCGCTGGAGGGATTTATGATGACGTCGTAACAGTTGCCGTCCGCTCCGAGGTTGAAAAAACTTGGGGCGGCGCTTGCATCGTATTCTACCAGCACAGCCGCCGCCGCATCGCCGAAAAGCAGGCGGTTGCAGAGATGGGGGGAGGAATCGTAATAATCCCCAGTCAAAAGCAAAATTTTGCGGCAGGAAGCGCTTTCCAGCAGACTGCCGGCCACCCACAGCCCATAGACGAAACCGGGACAGCCCTGATTAAGGTCCAGGCAGGCGCAGCTTTTGGGCAGGTTGAACCGCTTGTGGAGAATAAACGATGAGCCGGGCTGGGAAAAATCCGGTTTCTGCATTATGCAGATCAGGGCGTCAATTTCGCTGAGGTCGATTTTCATTTCGTCAATGAGCCGCCGGCCGGCCGCGGTACATAGATCGGTGGGAGTGCAGCCCGGGGGGCTGGTGTACCTGGTGCCGTAACCCACTATTTTTTTGGCCCGGGCCAATTTGGCCGGGTCGTGGTCGAAATGATCGAGATGGTCGTCAATGGACTGCGGGTAGTCCGGGACTACCAGGCTCAGACCGGAAATTCTCATCTTGGTGAATTTGGCTTTGGTCATGCTTACCTTGTCAATCTGAAAATACGTGGAGCGGTTTTTACTGTTTTTCAGGCGCGCCGGATACGTTTCTGGACTTGGATATTATGTACAGGGGGCGATGTTTGACCGCCGTTGAGGCGCTGCCCATATAGGCTCCCAGAACGCCCAGAAACAGCATCTGCAGCCCGGAAAAAAAACACAGCGCCAGCATCAGGCTGGTCCAGCCAGAAACGGCCGTTCCGTACAGCAGGTATGATACCAGAATTTTAAGGCCGATCAACAACGACAGGGCAAAGGCGCCCAGAGCGCAGTAGACGGCGAAAATAAGCGGCTTGTTGGAGTTGGCGATGATGGTGTTGGCGGCCAGACGGAATTTTTTGATCAGAGTGTAGGAGCTTTCCCCGTCGCATCTCTGACTGTGGGCCACTTCAACATAGCCCGCCTCCGGCAGAATGCGGCCGATGACCGCCCCGTAAAGCCGTTCACTTTCCCGGAACAGGCGGTGGGCGTCAATCGCTTTTCTGCTTATTATGGAAAAATTGCCGATGTTTTGAGTGGTTTTGGTCGCGTTTTGAGCCAGGAGCCGGTACAGGACGTTGAATACTTTGGACTCCAAGCGCCTCATGGTCCCGTGCTGACGGTTGATCCGCACGCCGAAAACCGCTTCAAAGCCTCCGCCGGCCAAATGATCGTACATTTTTTTTATTTCTTCGGGTTGATCCTGCAAGTCGCAGTCCATGACCACCGCGTAGTCGCCCCGGGCATAGTCCAGTCCAGCGGCAATGGCGATGTGCTGGCCGTAGTTTCGGATGAAGTCGATGAATTTTACCCGGCGGTCCTTGGCGGCCAGTTCCTCCAGGATATTTCCAGAACCTTGGGGGCAGTGGTCATTGACCATAATCAGTTCAAAGTCGGTCCAGGGGCTTAGAGCCGCCACCAGCCGCTCATACAGCACCGGCAATATTGTGGGAGCGCCATAGACCGGGATAACCACGCTTAGAAGCATAACAGCCACACCATAATAGATAAAGAAGAAAAATAGATGATCTGGTTCAGCGCACGAAACGGGATCTGACGGTGGGGCTAAGCCTCATTCCATCATTTCCAGAATGTCGCCGATGGTTTTTAGCTTTTTTATATCGTTGCCGTCGATGGGCCGGCCGAACTCTTCATCCATCAATATGATCAGAGAGAGTTTATTGATGGAATCCCACAGATCCAGGTTGTCCAGGACCGCCTCCGCCTTAAGGCTGCCCGCCTCCACATCAAAAAGATCTTCAAGCATGACTATTTTTTCCTTATCGGTCATTGGGGGCGCCATATCGTTTAAATTTTCCATGCTCATGACAGGTAACCGCCGTCGGCGGCGATAACCGTGCCGGTTATGAATCGGGAATAGTCGCTCAGCAGGAAACACAGCACTTTGGCCGCGTCTTCCGGATCGCCCAGACCCAGATACTGTCCCCTGAGCTCTTCGCCGCCGCCGCCGCCATCCTGGAAGATGCGGTACATTTCCGTTTTCATCATCCCGAAGGCCACCGCGTTCAAGCGAATTCCCCGGGGGGCCAGTTCCTTGGCCAGCGGCGGCACCAGACCGTTGACGGCCGCCTTGGAAGCGGCGTAGGCGCCCTGCGATTTATCGCCCTTCAGCGCGGCCACGGAGGACACCCCGACAATGGAGGCCCCGTCGTTGATGTGCTTCTTTTTGGCCGACGACCTGATCAACTCCACAAAGGAACCGAAATTGACGATCATCAGGTTGCGGACGAAGTCCGGCCTGGTCATGGCCAAGGGGCGGTTCCGGCCAATCCCGGCGCAGTGGGCCAGCCCGTCCAGCGGCCCGGCGGCCGTGATTTCCCTGATCCGGGGTTCAATGTCTTCCAGGCGGGACAGGTCGCAGAGCCAGTAGCTGTGTCCCTCCCCCTCCAGGGCGTTCAAGGTCTCCCGCAGTTCGTTTTCGCGGCGGGCCAGCAAGCTGACTCTGGCTCCCAGGCGGGCGGCCAGAACGGCCGTGGCCCGGCCGAGGCCCGAAGAAGCGCCGGTGATCAGAATATGGCGCTTGTCGAGATTCAGGGCGTAATCTTTATTCATGGCTCACCAGTCCGTCCTGGTAATATTCGTCAGTGTGAATTACGGGTAAAATTGATCCCGTCTCCACCGTCACCGAGGCCGCCGCCCAGGATAAGCCGACCCCGAAACCGCTGAGCAGCAGATGTTTCCGCCCTTCGGAGACTCGGCCATAGGCATCGCTGAGGGTGATGGGGATGGATGCGCCGCTGGTGTTGCCGTAGCGGTCCAGAGACAGGGGCATTTTATCCGGGGGCAGATTTATTTTTTTTGCCAGATGCTTCAAAATAAAGGCGTTGGGCTGATGAAAAGCGGCGGCGTCAAAAGATTCCATATCCAGGCCGTTGTGGGCCGCAAATTCCTTTATCAGGGCCGGCACCGCGGTCATGGTGAAGGAAAAGACATTGGCGCCGTCCATAAACAGGTGGTAGTCCGAACGAGTATTGCCATCGGCCCACTGCTCGGGCTCGGCCTGGGCCTCCGGCCGCCGGAAGGCTCCGGCCGGAACGATGATACTCTTGAAGCGCCCGCCGTCGGTCTTGACTCCGAAATGCATCGGTTCGGCCGAATCGTCGACCTCCAGCAGAGCCGCCGCTCCGCCGTCGCCGAACAGCAGCCGGGATTTGTCGTTGGGCGAGACGACCTTGCTGGTGCTGTCCCCGACCAGCATCAATGCCCGCCGGGCATTGCAGTTTTTAAGCAAAGCCCCGGCGGTCTGAAGACCGACCACAAAGCCGGAACAGGCCAGATTCAAGTCGAAAGCCAGGCAGTCAGTGGAAAACCCCAGTCTTTTATGCAGTACATTGGCCGTGGCCGGCACGAAATAATCAGGATAGGTGACCACGAAAATCAGGATGCCGATGGATTCCGGCGGAATGTCCAATTGTTCCAGCAGATGCCGGGCGGCCACAAAGGCCAGATCGCCGGCGGTCTGGTTTTCGTGAACGTGATAACTTTCCCTCACGCCGGTGGTGGCGATTATCTTGTCCACCGTTTCCCGGCCGAAAAGAGGGTAGTAGTCGACGTTCCTGACTTGTTTGGCCGGTACGGCCGAGGCCAGCCCGGATATTTTTATGCCTTCCAGGGTGCTTGCTATCATTTTAGGGTGCTTTCCAGTGCTTAAACTTCTACTTTACTTCGTTGAAAAATTTTTCTACGCTGTCCGCCAGGCGGGGCGCGGTCAAGCCGGCCTGTTCCAGCAGAAAAGGCTGTTCGTCGGCCCGGGTGAAAGCGTCCGGCAGACCGAGCATCAGCATGGGCGGCGATGATTTCAAGGCGCTTTTATATTCGGCCACCGCTCCGCCCAAGCCGCCCAGGCGGCTGTGCTCCTCCACGGTCACCACCGCCTTGTGAGCGGCGAAAACCCGGTTCAAAGTATCGGCGTCCAGAGGCTTGATGGTGGCCATGTTGACCACGGTGACCTCCAGGCCCCGCTCTTTCAACAGCTCGGCCGCTTTCAGGCCTTCGGCCACCATGGTGCCGGCGGCGATCAGGGCCAGGTCGCCGCCTTCGGTCAGCAGCTCGGCCCGCCCTATTTTAAACTCATATTCCTTTTTGTGAACCACCGGGCAGTTCAGGCCGCCGGTCAGCCGTATGTAAACCGGCCCGTCCAGGTCGCAGACGGCGTAAGCCATTTTCAGGGCCTCCCCGGCGTCGGCCGGAGACAGAACCGTCATATTGGGGATGACCCGCATGAGGGTCAGGTCCTCAATGGCGTAATGGGTGTTGCCGCTCATGCCCATGGCCGTGCCGGCCGAGGCCCCGACCAGTTTGACGTTGAATTTCATATAGCCCAGATTGTCGCGGATCTGCTCGTAGGCCCGCATGGTCAAAAAAGTGGCGTAGGTGGTCACGAAGACGCAGCCGCCTTCCTTGGCCAGACCGGAGGCCACCCCCAGCATATTCTGCTCGGCGATACCCAGATTCAGCAGCTTGTCCGGGTGCTGGGTCTGGAATTTACCCAGGCCCGACAGCAGGGCCAGGTCGGCCGTCAGGACCATCAACTCGTCCCGCTCCCCGGCTATTTCCGGCAGGGCCACCCCGAATATGCTTCCCCGCTGGCCCAGCATAGACAGCAGGCGCGCGTTCTTGGGATTGATTTCCATCATAGCGCGGCGGCCTCCTTTACTTCCTTGACGGCCTGGTCATACTGGGCCTGAGTCAGGGTGGAATGGTGCCACTCCCGGACGTTTTCCATGAATGAAACGCCTTTGCCCTTGACCGTATGGGCAATAATCGCCCTGGGCCGGCCTTCGGGCCGGCTATCCAAGGCCGCCACCAGCTGATCCAGGTCGTGCCCGTCGATTTCCGAAGTCTGCCAGTTGAAGGACCGCATCTTGGCCGCCAGGTCGCCCAGAGCCATTATCTCTTCGGTGGGGCCGTCGTACTGGAGTTTATTTTTGTCGACAATGACCACCAGATTGTCCAGTTTAAGGTGGGGCGCGGCCATGAAGCCTTCCCAGTTGGAGCCTTCATCGAGCTCCCCATCGCCTGAAAGGACGAAAACCCGGTTGGCGCGGCCCTTGCGCTTGGCGTCCACGGCCATGCCGATGGCCACGCCGATAGCCAGGCCCAAGCTGCCGCCGGAATATTCCAGCCCCAAGTCCGGATTCATGGCGGGATGGCCGGCCAAGCGGGTGCCGTTTTTTTCAAAGGTGGCCAGCTCTTCCCGGCTGATGAAGCCGACTTCGGCCAGTGCGGCGTAGTGGGCCAGGACGCAATGGGCCTTGCTGGCTAAAAATCGGTCCCGGTCGTTCCAGGACGGGTTATTTTTATCAAGGCGCAGAACCCGGCCGTAAAGAGCGGCCATGATTTCCATACAGGACATGGCCGGCCCCAGATGAGCTCCGTTGCGCCCGGCGCCCAGAGCCAGGTCCAGGGCGGCCAGACGCATGCGCGCGGCCATTTGCCGCAGACTCTGGATAGTTTCCGCAGTCATCACAGACCTCCGTCCACCCGTAAAATCTGCCCGGTGACGAAAGAGGCCCGGTCGGAGGCCAGATAGGCCACGGCTTCGGCCACTTCGCCCGGCTCGCCGGCCCGCCCCAGGCTGGCCCCAGAGAGCATGGTCTCCCGATCCTTGGCGCTCAGTTGGTCAATCATGTCGGTCCTGATCAGACCCGGGGCCACGGCATTGACTCTGACCCCGTTGACGGCCAGTTCCTTGGAGGCGACGCCAGTGAGGCAGGCCAGGGCCGCTTTGCTGGAGCCATAAGCGGTGAATCCGGCATAGGCCTCAAGCCCGGCCACGGAGACGATATTGACTATCGCCCCTCTCTTTTGGCGGGTCATCAATCTGGAAACCAACTGCATCAAAAGCAGAGGAGCAAAAAAATTTACCTGGAAAACGTCCCGCAGGTCCCGGCCGGAGGTCATCTGCAGCAGAGCCCCGTGAGCCCGGCCGGCGTTGTTGACCAGGATGTCCACCGGTTTTTTCTCCGCGGCTATGGCCCTGATGCCGGCCCTGATTGATTCTTCATCCATAAAGTCCATAAAAACCGGCCTGATCCAGACGCCGTACTTTTGTTCCAGGTCTCCGGCGAACGAAACAAATTCCTCGTCGGGAGCCCTCAGGACCGCCCAGACATTGGCCCCGCTGGCCGCGAAAAGTTCCGTCGTGGCCCGGCCCAGGCCGCCGCGCGCTCCGGTTATGATGGCGTTTTTTTTTCGCATCCTCCATCCATTCCCTTCGGATAAGTTAAATCGATCAGGCGCGAAAAAGACCTGATGAGGTCAAAGCCGTCCCAGATCAGGCCGATATCCATGGCCGAACCAACTGGGACGATCCGGTCTATGCCGGTCAGCCCCTCGTCAAGAACAAAGTCCCGTATTATTTCCGGGTCGAGGCCGTAATAGGTGACTGTCTGGCACTTCTCGCTGACCAGATCTTTAAGAAGCCCGAAGTTCTCCAGATCGTATTCGTAAAAATAGCCGCAGCTGCCCCGCAGACGGGTTTCGGCCTCCTCGGGCAGGCCGGCCAGGCTGAGGCGGTAGATGAGGTTGCCGTGCCTTCGGATGTGCTTCACCAGCCCGGCCAGTTCCACCGCCTCCCGGCAGCTCTGGTCAAACTTGGCCACCGCTGAGGCGGCCTGCAGGCGGTAACGGCCGGCGGCTTCTTTTTCCACGGCCGCCCAGAATTTTTCCCGGCCCGGCCCGGCGGCGTTCCGCCAGAAAATGATCTGGGGTGACGAACAGGCGTTTTGGTCCATCAGATAGGTATCGTTGTAAAAATTACGGGCCAAAGTCCGCAGGGCCGTTTCCCCGGCCTCTTCCACCGCCCGCCCGTCCAGTATGGCAAAGGAGAACCGGTCCGCAAAGCAGATGTCCTGGCAGCCGGGTTTGCTTTTCAGGGACCGTATTTTTTCCACGGTCGCATCGCCGCCCCAAATGACCCGGACGTCGGCCCGGGCGCAGAAGGCGGCCGTAATTTCATCATCGGCGGGGTAGGAGATCAGAGCCGTTCGTTTTTCAATTTCAGGGTGGCCGCTTAAAACCGCCTTCAAGACCCGGATGACGGCCGGAACCTGGGAAAAGGGCCGCGAAGGCGCCCGGACGAGGTTGGCGTTGCCGGCCAAAGCCGAAAAAATATAGGAAAAGGCGAAATTGACCGGCACATTGGCCGGGGCGATATGAAAGGCCAAGCCCCGGCCCAGACGGCGCTCCTCAGGGGGCCGGGCGTCCCGCAGGCGCTTGATGTTGGCCTTGCGGCACCAGAAGGCCAGGGACAGGGCGTCGGGCATGGTCCTGATTTCGCCATCGGCCAGCAGGGCCGTGGAGAAATCGGCCGCCAAGGCGCAGATCCGTTCGTCAAAGGTCCTGAGCGGCCGGGTACAGATGTCTTCCGAGCCTATGAGATAATTAACGCCGCTCATAGGTATCGCTGCACCCTCTTATCTCCGCGCCCTTGATGCGGCCGTGGATTTTGAAATATTTGCCCAGCCGGCCGCAGGGGCAGTCGTCTTCGCCCGCTATCTCGCCTTCGTCCTCGGTCAGCAGCACATGGCCGGGATAGCTGCCGGGCAGAAGCGACAGCAGTTCCAAGAGGCCCCGCTCGCCGGACCCGAGAACGGCGAAGTCTTCCGGCCGCCTGACGACGACATCGGAATAAATGGAACAGTGCATATGCCCGTGTTCGCACTCGACAAAGACCGAGCCCAACTGCTCGGCCATGCCGTAATAGTTGTGCACCCGCACCCGCCCGAACAGGCTTCGTACTTTTTCGTTGTAGGCCAGGGCGTCCACGGCCTGATCCCTGAGCTTCTTCCAGCCGCCGATATGAAACAGAATCCCGTCCTCCAGCCGGAAGCTCAAGCCCGCCTTTTCCATCTCCCCGAGGGTGTGTTCCCAGATGATGGCCGTGTAGCCGAACATGAGCACGGTTTCTCCGGCGTGTCGATCGATAAAAGCCTTCAGCCGGTCAGCCTTCAGATTCATATGGTCGTCGAGAGCGTAGGTCGTGTCCAGGCCGAAAGTGGAAAAGCCGACGATGCCGGCTCCCCGGGCCGAAAACATGGCCCGGTCGCGCTTGACCATTTCCGTGTCCAGGATCAGAAGCGGCAGGCGTTTGGGCCCGATGAAGGAGTTTATGATCCTGGTCAGCACCCGGCTCTGCTTGCGGCTGTTGTCCCTGTCCAGGAAAATTCTGGAGACGGCCTGCCCGGTGCTGCCGGAAGAGGTCATGACCTTGACCACCTCTTCGTGGGGCACGCTTAAAAGCTCCAACTCCTTGAACAGGCGCACCGGCAGCATGGGCTGATCCTCGGGGTCCTGGATTTTCTCAGGGTCGTGGCCGTAAGCGTCGACGATGAGCCGGTAGGGCGGACAGCGGCGGTAATGGCTGTGGGTCAGTTCGCTGAGGGCCCGGCGGTACAGCTTCTTTTTTTCGTTTTTGTCCAGGCCGTAGGGGTCGGTCCCGGCCAGATCTTCCAGGGAAAAGCCCATGCTCACACCACCTTGAGATAAACGTCCCTCGGGTTGGCAAAAGAGGCCCCCAAAAAGGCGTACAAGTTCATGACCGGCATATTTAGAGACGATATCCGCCCCTCAATCGTCTCATAGCCCTGTTCCACCGCCCGGACAACCGCTCCGGCGTACAGTGAAAGGGCCACCCCGGCGCTGCGGTATTTTTCGGCCACGGCGGCCAGATGAACCGAGATCCTTTGGTCGCCGGTCTCCCGAAGGGCCAGAAACCCGGCCGCTTCCTCCTTCAAGCGGCAGATCAGCACCTCGCCGAGTTCGTCTACCCAGGCTTCAAGCACCGCCGCCGCCACCAGCGGGTCGTAATCCGGAGCCACGTGAAAACGGCGGTCAGAGGGGAAGGCGGCCAGGGCGATATCCAATAATTCCCGGCGGTGGTCCCGGATGGCTTCCGGCTTGATCCGGACCAGCCGGCCATAGTCAATTTTAGTCTTCCGGGGCCTGATTTCCACGTCCAGGCTGCGGTCGCCGAAAACAAAGCCCCGGGCTTCCATGGCGGCCTGTCCGGCCCGACCGGCCGGCAGCGACACGCGCACATGAGTCGCTCCGGAAAAATCCCAGTCTTCCGGGGCTTCGGCCTTGAGATCCAGCAGGCGGACCGCCCCGCAATTTTTAAATTCCCGGTGAGTCACGTTCAGGCTCGTGCCGGCAGGGCCGAATACTGCACCTTCCCGGCTTCATTGCGGGGAATGGCTTTGATGGGCAGCACCTTGAAACCGGCCCGGTTCAGGGCCAAGCGCTCGCCCAGATATTTTTCGACCTCAAGCCGCTTCTCGTCCCGGTCGTCGCATTCAAGAAAAACCAGGAGTAGGTCGTCAGTCCCGGCGCAGGCGCAGCAATGGCCTTCCCGATTCAGCAGGGTTTCCACTTCGTCGAGATTGACCCGGCTGCCGAAAATTTTCAAAAAACGCTTCTTGCGGCCGGCGATGTAATAAAAACCCTCTTCGTCTCGCCGGGCCAGATCGCCGGTGAAAAGGCGGCCGCCGCGCTCATCGCCTTTGGCCAGATCATGGCGGCTGTCGGCATAGCCCAGAGTGACGTTGGGCCCGTCGTAAACAAGTTCGCCCACCACCCCCGGCCCCTCAATAGGCCTCATTTCCTCGTCGGCCAGCCAGAACCGGCCGCCAGGAATGGCCACGCCGATACTTTCGCTTTTTTCCCGGGCTCGTTCCCAGGGCAGCCAGGACATCCTGGCCGTGGCCTCGGTCTGCCCGTACATGACTATGAACCGCAGTCCCTTGCGGTCGCAGATGTCGCACAGTTCGCGCAGCAGCGCCGCGTCCAGCCGCCCGCCGGCCTGGGTCAAATAGCGCAGGGACGGGGTCGGCAGGGTCGCGAAACGCAGCTTTTTCAACATTTCGTAGATGTAGGGCACGCCGCCGAAGGTCGTAGCCCCCCCGGTCCGCAAAAGATTCCAGAAATCCCTGCTCATCACCGGGGCCTCGGTCAGGATGACCCTGGCGCCACCGGCCAGATGGGTGTTGAGGATCGACAGGCCGTAGGTATAGTGCAGAGGCAGGGTGCAGATGGCCCGGTCCTCAGGCCCGATGCCCAAATATTCGATTATGGACTCGGTGTTGGCCCGGATGTTCCGGTAAGACTGCCGGACCAGCTTGGGGCTGCCGGTGCTGCCGGAGGTCGTCAGCAGCAGGGCCAGCTCTTCATGGAGATCATAGTCTCGTTCGCGGCCGGTGTCCGCCAGAAGATACCCGCCCAGTCGGAAAACCTCCCGGAAGCCGTCCAGTCCTCCTAACGTGGTTTCTGGACCGAAGACGAATTCGGGTCGGTAGCTTTCCAGGAGTCCGCCCAGCAAGGTCTGGTCCAGCGAACCGCTCAACAGAACCGGCACCACCCCGGCTCTCAGGCAGCCCACATAAGCAGCCACCGGCTCGACCCGGTTGGAACAGATGATGAAAACCAGGGTGCGCCGACCGATTTTGGCGGCTATTTCATCGCCGTCCGCCAGAAGACGGGCATAGGGCACGCCGCCGCCGGATTCGTCAACCAGAGAAATTCTATCGGCAAAGTCGTCAAGATGGCGGAAATAAGTCATGGTTCGGCTCCAACTGGGGACGAAAGGCGCCTTCCGGATGAGTATCGCTCCTGCCCGGCCTTCCGCCCGGGACGCCGCTTAAACTCCTGGCCGTCAGGGCCGGTTAATTTCACATTTTCACGCCGTACTTGCCCATATACTCCTTGCCTTTTTCGTAGGAACTGAAATCCATGATGTCCTCGGTATCCATCATGATATCGAAAGCGGTTTCCAAAGCCGCGATCAATTGCATATGGCCGATGGAGTCCCACTGGGTCACGGACTGGAAAGCCAGGGCCGGCAGTTGCTCATCGGTGACGCCAAAAACCTCGACGAAAGCGGCGTTGTATTTTTCAATGTTACTCATGATCAATTATCCTCTCTGAATTAATCTGGAGTTCCTGACGCCGCGCCAAAAAAGTCAGCAAAATAATCGACATAATGTAGGCCTTAAAATTTTTACTGGCTACAAACAGTCATTACAATAGCCTCTAACCCCTTTCGCCCTGCAGACAGTCAACCGCTGACCAGGAATCAAGGCGAATATACATGGCGATATAATACCACATTGGCATCCCCTGCTCAAGGCAGATTTACATCCTGGATTCTCGGAGACTCATAACGAGGCAGGCGGTACGACTTACATTTGTTGGCAGAATTACATTTGCTCAGTGAGTATCTTGCCCATCCGCAGTTTGCGCCCAGGCCCTTCAAAGCATTCGAGTACGGTTATATCCTGAATTCCCACAATAATTTTAACCTACGAGATATGAGGCAACGGCATATTGAAAATTTTGAACAGATCTTTCTGCTGTTTGCTTAATGGGCGAAGGAAGCGTTGCCCGCTAATGGTGGCAGATTTCAGCTTTGCAAGGATCAGAAATAGTTTGTCAAAGGTCATGGATTTATAAAGCTGCCT
>JAISFR010000093.1 GCA_031263565.1 Candidatus Adiutrix sp.
AGGCCGGAGAAAAAGAGCGGGCCCGGGCCGAGATCGAAATCGACCTTTCCAGGCTCCAGGGCATCCGGGCGGCCGCCCTGGCCACCCGGGACCGGCTGATGGTCGAAGAGGAGGATGACGCCGGGGCCCCGCAAATTTCCGGGGAAAAGGCCGGGGGGGGTGACCGGGCCGGGCTCGATGAGACCGAACGCCGCCTGTTGAGCTGTCTGCTCCACGGCCGGGCTTACGGGCGGCTGGTCCAGTCGCCGGGGCTGGGGCTCCCGGTCCTGGTCGACTCCATCAACGACAAGCTCTTCGACGTCTTCGGCGACACGGTCATCACCGGCGACGGGGCCCGGCCGGAACTGGTCGCAGACTATATCGAGACGCTCAAGGAAATGTTCCAGGAATGAAGGTCCCCAGAAGGATAGCCGCGGCCGTCATAAACTCCCTGAAAGGCGGGGTGGTGCCCCGGATCGGCCTGCCCCATATCACCGTCGGCCGGGCCACGGAGATCAACGCCCTTTTGCACGACGTGGATATCGTGGCCGACGGCGGGGCCTCCTTTCGTTTCATCGTCGGCCGGTACGGCAGCGGTAAAAGTTTTCTCCTCCAGACCATCAGGAATTACGTGATGGACCGGAATTTCGCGGTGGCCGACGCCGACCTGTCGCCCGAAAGGCGCCTGCAGGGCGGCCAGGGGCAGGGGCTGGCCACCTACCGGGAATTGATCCAGAACCTGTCGACCAAAACCCGGCCCGAAGGCGGGGCCCTGCCCCTGATCCTGGACCGCTGGCTCAATGGCGTTCAGAACGAAGCGGCCGCCGAAAGCGGCCTGGCTTTTGACGCCCCCGCCTTCCGCCCGCTGATGGACCGGAAAATTTTCGAGATGATATCCTCGCTTGACGAAATGACCCACGGCTTTGATTTCGCCCGTCTCCTGAGCCTTTATTACCGGGCCCGCCTGGCGGGCGACGACGAAAGCCAGGCCAGGGTCGTCAAATGGTTTCGCGGCGAATACGCCACCAGGCGCGAGGCCAGGGCCGAACTGGGGGTCGGCGTCATCATCACCGACGAGGACTGGTACGAGCAGGTCAAGATCCTGGCCGTCTTCCTGCGGCGGGCCGGCTACCGCGGGCTGATGATTTTGATCGACGAGCTGGTCAATATCTGCAAAATACCCAACAGCCTGACCCGGCAGTATAATTATGAAAAAATACTGGCCATCTACAACGACGCCCTCCAGGGCAAAGCCCGCTACCTGGGCTTCATCATGGGCGGCACGCCCCAGAGCCTCGAAGACCGCCGGCGGGGCCTTTTCAGCTATGAAGCCCTGCGGTCCCGCCTGGAAGAGGGCCGCTTCAGCCGCGACGGCCTAAAGGACGTGCTGGCCCCGGTCATCAGGCTGAGCCCGCTGACTTATGAAGAGATGCTGGTTCTGATTGAAAAGCTGGCCGACCTCCACGCCGACCTTTTTGAATACCGGCGGACCCTGGGCCAGGACGAGCTGATCAATTTCATTAAAATCGAATTCGGCCGCCTCGGGGCCGACCGCCACCTCACCCCGCGCGAGGTCATCCGCGATTTTATCGAGGTCCTGAACATCGTGCACCAGAACCCGGGCCTCAAAGTGGCCGGGCTTCTGGAGTCAGGCGGCTTCAGCCACGCCAGGCCGGAACTTCAGGCCGAGGCCCGGGAATATGCGGAATTCGAATTGACATGAATATCTTCGACCGCTACGCGCCCTTTATCCAGGATTTCATTTACCGGAACTCCTGGGAAGCCCTCCGGGCCGTTCAGGTGGCGGCCGGCGAGGCCGTCTTCAACAGCGACGACCATCTGCTGCTTTGCGCCTCCACCGCTTCCGGGAAAACCGAGGCCGCCTTTTTCCCCATCCTGACCATTTTAACCGAAGATCGGCCCGCGTCGGTGGGGGCCGTCTATATCGGCCCGCTGAAGGCCCTGATCAATGATCAGTTCATGCGCCTGAACGACTTGTGCCGGGAGGCGGATATCCCGGTCTGGCACTGGCACGGCGACGTGGCCCGGTCCCATAAAAACCGGCTGCTGAAAAACCCCTCCGGCATTCTGCAGATAACCCCGGAATCGCTGGAAGCCCTGCTGCTGCATAAACAGTCCGAGCTGGGCCGCCTTTTCGGCGACCTGCGTTTCGTGGTCATTGACGAAGTCCATGCCCTCCTGCGCGGCGACCGGGGCGGCCAGACCCTCTGCCTGGTCGAGCGGCTCTCCCGGCTGGCCGGGGTCGATCCCCGGAGAATCGGCCTTTCGGCCACGGTGGGCGACCCGGAGAGCGTCGGGCAATTCCTGGCGGCCGGCACCGGCCGCCGGACCCTCATCCCCCGCCTTGAAGATAAGGGCCTGACCTGGCGGCTGTCGATGGAGCATTTTTATGTCCGGGGCCCGGGGGCGGCCGCCGGCCGGGATATTACGGAAGCCCGGCCGGCCCTGGACCGGAAGACGGACCTGGCCCCGAAAGACGCCGATCCGGGGCTGGGCTATATCTTTGAGCACAGCCGGGGCCGGAAATGCCTGATTTTCGCCAATTCCCGGGAAGAATGCGAAGCGGTGACCAGCACCCTGCGCCAATACTGCGAGGCCCGGGGCGAGCCGGACCGCTTTTTGATTCATCACGGCAATTTGTCGGCCGCCTACCGGGAAACGGCCGAGGCGGCGATGCAGGACGAAGAGCGCCTGCAGAGCACGGTGACCACGGCCACCTTGGAGCTGGGCATCGATATCGGCCGCCTGGAACGCGCCTTCCAGATAGACGCGCCCTTTACGGTGGCCTCGTTTTTGCAAAGAATGGGCCGCACCGGCCGGCGGGACCGGCCGCCGGAGATGTGGTTTGTCATGCGCGAGGACGAGCCCGAATCCCGGGCCATGCTGCCGGCCGCCCTGCCCTGGAAGCTCCTGCAGGGCATCGCCCTGGTGCAGCTCTATCTGGAGGAGCGCTGGGTGGAGCCCTTGAGGCTGGAGCGGCTGCCTTTCAGCCTCCTGTATCACCAGACCATGTGCGTCCTGGCCTCCGGCGGCGAACTGTCGCCGGCCGCTCTGGCCGGCCGGCTGCTGTCGCTGAGTTTTTTCCGCCGCGTCAGCCGGGATGATTACCGGCAGCTCCTGCGGCATCTCCTGGCCATCGGGCATATCCAGCAAACCGAAGAGGGCGGGCTGATCGTCGGGCCGGCCGGCGAAAGGCAGGTCAATTCCTATAAATTTTACGCCGTGTTCAAGGAAAATGAGGAATATACGGTCCGCTGCCGGTCCCAGGAACTGGGCAGTATCGTCTCCCCGCCGCCGGTGGGCGAAAAGATAGCCCTGGCCGGCCACGTCTGGATCGTGGAAGAGATCGATTACCGGCGCCGCCTGCTTTACTGCGAGCAGGTCAGGGGCCAGGTGCCGGCCTATTTCGGGCTCTGCCCGGGCGACATCCAGACCCGGGTGCTGGAGAAGATGAAGGAAGTGCTGGCCGAAAGCGCGCTCTACCCCTATCTCATGAAAAATGCGGCGGCCCGGCTGGGGCAGGCCCGGCGGGAGGCCCTCAATTCCGGCCTGGCCGGAGAGCCCCTGATCAATCTGGGCGGCGATCTGTGGGTCCTCTGCCCCTGGCTGGGGACCTACGCCTTTCTGGCTTTGGAACGTTTCCTCAAGATCAGGTGCGGGCCCCGCCTGGCGCTGTCGGCCCTCGATTCTTCCCGGCCCTATTTCCTCCAGTTCAAGATGAAAGCCGGCCCGGAAGAATTTTTCAGGGTTTTGAAAGAGGCGGAGCGGGAGCCGCTGGACCCCCTGGAACTGCTTTACAAAAGGGAAGTGCCGCTCTTTGAGAAATACGACGAGTTCCTGCCGGCGGAGCTGGTCAGGCGCGGCTTTGCCCACGGCGTTTTGGGGATTGGGGAAATGAAGGCCCGCATCCGGGGCTGGCCCTGAGCCGGGCGGAGAATAACCGGTTGTCATCAATTGACAACGGCGGCTCTGTCTCCGTCTGGCGGGTACTGAAGAAGGGAAACAAAACCATTGAGGTGACTTATGTTGGAACCCACGAAAAAGCCCCATATTGAAGAAGTCCGCCCCAAAAGCAGTTGGCCGCGATGGTGGGCATCAGTGTGCCCAACCTCTTCAACATGGAAAACGGCCGGCGGCCGGTCGGCAAGGACCTGGCCAAGGCCCTGAACACCGATTGGCGCTTGCTTCTCTGATCGCCGTCCCGCCCCGTCAGCGACTATGGGAAAAACAAGCGGCAGGCGCCGGCCAGACACGGCCCAAAGGCTGGCCGCCGGGAAACGCCTTGAATGCCTGGAAGACAGCCTTTGAGCCCATGGCCCTGGAATTACACGAATCGCACAATATCCTCAAAGGGTTTGCGATTTTTAGAACGAATCGCATCGCCGGCGGGGTATCCCAGGGCAATTACGGCGCCAAATTGCTTTTCCGCGGGAATATCCAGCAGCTCGCAAATCTTGGCGCGGTCATAAAGGCCGATATGGCAACTGCCCAGCCCTTGCGTCGTCGCTTCCAAACAAATGTAAGCGGCCGCCGCGCCTAAATCGCCTTTCGCGTAATATTGACTGTCGAGAAAGCAACTGATGACCGGGCTTAAAAGCGCATGTTCCTCCAGAATGACAATAAACGCCTTCGCTGTCCCCAGAAAGGCGTTTTGCTTCAGTTGCCGCCCGCATTTGGATATTTCACTGACCATCTCAGGATTCTCCACCACAACAAAGCTCCACGGTTGGGAATTGCACCCGGAATGTGTCAGGCGCCCGGCCTCGACACATTTTACCAGCTTGTCATGTTCCACCGGGCGCTCTGAAAAGCCGCGGCAACTTTGCCGCAGTTTGCAAATATCTAAGAAATCAACCTTTTCCGCGCCGCTCATCGGCCTGGTCCCATCGTGGCCATACGTTTCTTCCATCTCGAAAACTCCCTTTCGGCTTTAGCCTGTTTGGGAATCATAGCATGCTTAACCTGACGACAGTATGTCAGGTTTTGGAATAAAAATTTTTCAGGGCCTCGATTTTTTCAAGAAGCCGCGCCCTCACGCTCCGCGGTTCCAATACCCTGGCGGAGGTCCCCAAAGACAGCAGGAAACCGTAAATCCATTCATCGTCCGGCAATTCCACTTCAACGAGCCTGGAGCCGTCTTCGAGTATTTCAATATGGCGCTCGTCAAAATCGTCATAGATTCTATAGGCTGAACAAGGGGCGAAGGCTATTTTTAATTTTATCAACGCGCCGGAGGCTGTTTCGCCCGCCTCAATCGGCGGCGGGTTCAGTCCTTGGCCCTCGAATGATTCCGTCAGCGGTTCGAGGCCGAGCATCCGGCTGATTCTGAATGTTCTGTAATCTTTTTTCAGCAGACAGAATCCCTGCAGATACCAGGCCCTTGATTTGAAAACCAGCCTCAACGGACAGGCGCTTCGCTCCGTCGTTTGGCCGCCGGAACTCACGTAAGTGAACCGGACGGCCTGTTTCCTGATAATTGCGCGTTTCAGCGTCTCAAACCGCTGATTGTCCGTTTGGCTGTTTCCCCAACGCGAAAAATCCATCTGAATCCAGTCGGTGGCCGCCTTGTCGAAAAGCGCCCGCAGCTTTACGAGAATCTGTTCCGCATCCGCTTGGCCGGCCTCCGACAGGCTTTGCAGGGCAAACAAAATCTGGTTCTGTTCCTCGTCCGAAATCGCGGTTTTATTCAGGACGTAACTGTCCAGCAAGGCAATGCCGCCGCCTTTGCCCTGCATCGTATATACCGGGATTTTCGCCGCAGACAGCGTGTCGATATCGCGCAGTATAGTTCGTTCGGAAACTTCAAAACGCTTCGCCAGTTCACCGGCGGTTGCGGTTCCGTTGACGAGCAGAAAATTGACAAGGCCAAAGAGCCTGTTTATCTGCATATCCTGACCTCTTGTTGACATCATATCTGATATGGGGATTGCCGGCAAGGGACTGGCGGTCATTGAACATCTCATCGCCCTGTTCCGGGCTTGGGCCCGGGAACGGGCTGAAAAGGATTTCCAAAAGAATCCCGTGGCCCTTGGCGGCCCCTCCCGCCCCGGACTGGCTCCTGGCGGACAGCCTTCCCCGGGGATGTCTCGGGGCCATTATCGCGCCAGGCGGCACCGGCAAGGGCTATATGGCTCTCCAGCTTTCGGCCAGTCTCGCGGCCGGGGCGGCCTGGTCCCCACCGACAATTATTTCGACCTCGACTGGCCGGGGAAGTCAGGCGGCGTGAACTGACCGGGGAGCCGCCCCTGAGCGAAACCAACGGGGGCCAGGAGACCTTCGGATGGGGTGTCGGGCGGTCGAGAAAAGCGGCTCAAAAAGCGATCGGCCCCGGCTTGCTCATCCCCAAAAAGCGGGCTGTCGGCAAGGGGAGTTATCTGGCCGGCGCCGAAAGATACGACAGGTCCGCAGAGGCCGGATCTTTATTGTAACATATTTATTTTATTATCAATATCCAAGGTCCGAAAAGTCCCCTTAACAGCCTGAAGAGCTGCCGACGGGTGCGCTTTCGGATTTGTTATGGCTCAGATCCTCACCTCTTATTGATATCATATAGTAAGATATGGGGATGTCTGGCAAGGGGGAGGGAGATGCCCAAAACAACAAGGGCTTACGGTCATTTCCGCAAGCCCTTGATTTAACTGGCTCCTCAGGACGGACTCGAACCGCCGACCCAGTGGTTAACAGCCACTTGCTCTACCGACTGAGCTACTGAGGAACAGGCGAATAAAGCCCCGGGTCTTAATCGCACATCTGTCCATTCTATATATCCAGAGCGCTTTGTCAAGTTTTTTGTCGGCCGGTCGGCAACGGCCCAGCGATTCTCAAAGTAGGCCCGATTATAAAAATAGCCGGTCGCCCCGGAGAGGGCGACGGAGAGGAGCGACCGGTTCGGTCGGCCAATCCGTCCCCTGCCGGGCAAAAATCGCCCTTTTTGCCCGGCTGCGACCAGAGCACTTGAAGATGAAAAGCTACTTTTAGAATTGATGCAACGGCCCTGGGCCGGTTGACAAATTTACGGGGCCTGTCATAAACTACTCTGTCAAGGTCGGGCTTCCCGGGCCGCCGGGGACGCCCTGATCCAGGCCGGCCGGGGAAAAGACCCGGCCATTATTTGGGCCCAGAGGCGTGATTCACTTATGATTACTGTCTTCCCCTCCTTATATTTCCGTTTGGCGCGGGCCGGGCTGAGCCGGGGCGCCCTGGTTCTGGCGCTGCTCGCTCTGGCCCTTTGGGGGCCGGCGGAAGCGGCCTTCTCCGAGGAAGGGCCGGTTCCGGCCGGGGCCGCGGAGGCCGGCGATGATCAGCCGCCGCCGGCCGCTTTCTCCCTGGCGGACGTGGAGGCCCTGGCCCGGTCCCTGGCCGGCCGGGACTTTGTTCCGCCGGAAAGCGCCGCCGCCGCCTTTCTGCGCGGCATATCGGAAAACGACTGGAACCGGATTCTGTTCAAAGATGAATTCCGTCTCTGGCGCGACAGCGGCTCGCCGTTCGAGTTCACCTTCTTCCATCCCGGCTTTATCTATAACAATCTGCTCAGAATACATGTGGTTGAAGACGGGCGGGTCGAGACCCTCGACTTTGATCCGGACCTCTTCAATTACGGCCCGGCCGAACTTGAAGAGCCAAGCCGCCGCCAACCCTTAGGCTTTGCCGGCTTCCGGCTCCATTCCCCCACGGATCGGCCCGGGGAGGAAGACGAAACGGCCTCGTTTCTGGGGGCCACCCATTTCCGGGCCCTGGCCAGGCACGGCGCCTATGGACTGATGGCCCGGGCCCTGATCTTGAACCCGGCTCTGCCGGAGGGCGAGGAGCACCCTTATTTCCGCGAGTTCTGGCTGGTCAGGCCCCAAGCCGGCGACCGGGAAATCACCATTTACGCCCTGATGGATTCCCCCAGCCTGACCGGGGCCTACCGCTTGGTGGTCAAGCCGGGGCTCTCCACGGTCATGGGCGTCTCGGCCAGGCTCTTTGCCCGGTCGGGGGCCACGCTGCCGAAGACCATCGGCCTGGCCCCGGCCACCGGCATGTATTTGTTTTCGGAGAAAGAAAACGGCTCCAGCCGCGATTACCGGCCGGAAGTGCACAGCGCCGATATTCTGCTGCTGTCGTCGGCCGAAGGCGAATGGATCAGGCGGCCGCTCTCCAATTCCCCCCGGCTGGACGTGACCCTTTTCCCGCTGAAAAACCCCCGGGGCTTCGGCCTGATGCAGGCGGACGACAATTTTGACCACTACCAGGACCTGGGCCGGCGTTTTGAACGCTGGCCCTCCCTGTGGGTCGAGCCCGTCGGCGACTGGGGGACCGGCGCGGTGGAGCTGATTGAAATACCGACCGATCAGGATATCCACGACAACATCATAGCCTTCTGGGCGCCCGATGAAAGCGCCGTGAACCACTTGAGGGAAGGGCGGCCCCTGAGCTATGACTATCGCCTCTACTGGATGGCCCCCGGAGTCATCCCCCATCAGTTGGGCCGGGCGGCGGCCACGCGCCAGGCGCCGGACCCCAAAAACGGAACAGCCACTTTTCTGATTGATTTTGAAGGCGAGGAATTGAACGGCATCCCGGCGGCCACGGGCCTGTCGTGCCAGGTGGAGACCACCGAGGAATATCCGCTTCTGGAGACGCGCCTGACGAAAAACGAGGTCACCGGCGGCTGGCGGCTGCAGTTCAAAGTCAGGCTGCCCAATGACAACGGCATGTTGCAAAGCCTGATTTCAGCCCGGGGCGACCATAAATGGCCCCGCTTTCGCGCCTATTTGAAAAAAGGGGAAAACCTGCCCGAACCCCTGACCGAAAAATGGGTCTACGATTTTTTTTATTAGGCGGCCTCATCAGCGCGGGCTGATCAAGCCCGGCCGCCCCTGGAAAGCCATATGCCTGAAAATGCCGATGACCAGCCGACGGCCGCCCCGGCCGTCGCCCGCCTTGACCCGCTGACCAGAGACCGGGTGCTGCTCTATGTTCGCGGCCTGGATATCAGCCCGGAATTGAGCCTGGAATTGGCCCTGGAAGCGACCCGGCACGCCGCGGCCCGGCCCGGGGGGGCCGCTTCAGCCGCGGCGGCCATGGACTCCCTGCGGGAAATCCTGGGCGAAAGAGGGCTGGACCCCGGGCGGAAAAACGCCGGCGGCCCGTATCTGTCCAGCACGCCCGGGCTGAAGCGCTGTTCCATGGTCGCCGGGGAATTGGACCTCTCCCCTCTGCGCCGGCTGCTCAAAGGCCTCTTCAGGCGCCCCGGGGCCGCCCGGGCGGCCGCCGGCCGTTCCCGCTGAGTACTATGGATCAAGACAATACAGCTCAGAAAGTCTGGAAACGGGTCGGCGACCGCCGCCGCCTGGTCCTGCTGGCCCTGGTGCTGGTTCCGTCCTGGCTGGCGGCCGACGTCCTGTATTCGCTTCTGCCGGCCCGAAGCTGGCCGGGGGTCAACCTGAGCCTCAGCCTGCTCTTCGCCGTTCTCTTCGCCTGGATTTCCGTGGGCTTCTGGACTTCCCTGCTGGGCACACTGGTCCTCTTGCGGCGTTATGACCGCTTCGCGGCCACTGGGGGCCTCCCTTCCGACCCGGGCCTGCCGGACGATTTTCGCACGGCCCTGCTCTTTCCGGTTTACAATGAAAACGCCCGCGACGTGGCCGCCGGCCTCAGCACCGTGCTGCAGTCCCTGCGGGCCGGGAATCTGGACCGCCACTTCGATCTGTTCATTCTCAGCGATTCGACCAGGCCCGACGTCTGGGCGGCCGAAGAAGAGGTCTGGCACGACCTCTGCCGCCGGGAAAAGGCCTTCGGCCGTATTTTCTACCGCCACCGCAAATCCAACCTGAAGCGCAAGAGCGGTAACATCGCCGACTTCTGCCGCCGCTGGGGAGCCGGCTATCGCTATCTGGCGGTCTTTGACGCCGACAGCCTCCTGACCGGGGAAACCCTGGCCAAGATGGTCCAAATCATGGAGAGGCGCCCGGAAATCGGCATCCTCCAGACTCCGCCCAAGGCCATTTTCAGCCGGACCCTTTTGGCCAGGGTGCAGCAGTTCGCCAACCATCTCTACGGCCCGATCTTCGCCGCCGGGCTTCACTTCTGGCAGTTGGGCGACGCCCAATACTGGGGGCACAACGCCATCATCCGCACCGCGCCCTTCATCGAACACTGCCAGTTGCCCAAATTGCCGGGCCGCCCGCCCTTAGGCGGCGAAATACTGAGCCATGACTTTGTGGAATCGGCCCTGATGCGGCGGGCCGGCTACGGCGTCTGGCTGGCCTATGAACTGGGGGGCTCCTACGAACAAAACCCGCCCACCCTGATCGACGAACTGGTCCGCGACCGGCGCTGGTGCCAGGGGAACCTGCAGCACAGCCGCCTGGTCTTCACCCGGGGCTTCTTCCCCACTCACCGGGCCCTGTTCGTCAACGGCATCATGAGTTACGGCTCGGCCCTCCTGTGGTTCTTTTTCCTTCTGGCCGGCTCCCTCCAGGCCCTCAGCGCCCTGTTCATCACCCCGGACTATTTTCCCCAGGGGCGGAGCCTTTTCCCGGACTGGCCGCAGTACTTTCCAACCTGGGCCCTGGCCCTTTTGAGCGGCACGGCCGGGCTGCTGTTACTGCCCAAAGTCATGGCCGTCGGGCTGCTGATGGTCAAAGGCGGCGCCGGGGCCTTCGGCGGCCCCTGGAAAGTCACGCTCAGCGTGCTGGGCGAAATTGTCGTTTCGACCTTCCTGGCGCCGGTCCGCATGATCTTCCACAGTTTTTTCGTGGTGAGCAACCTGGCCGGCCTGAAAGTCGGCTGGAACGCCCAGAACCGCGGAGATTCGGGCAGCTCCTGGCCGGAGGCCCTGCGCTTTCACTGGTGGGGCACGGCCTTGGGGCTGGTCTGGGGTTTTCTGACGTTCTTTTTCAGCCCCGGCTTTTTCGTCTGGCTCTCGCCGGTGGTCGCCGGGCTGGTCTTTTCAATTCCCCTGTCGGTCTGGACCGGCCGGGTCAGCCTGGGCCGTCTGGCCCGACGCCTGGGCCTTTTTCTGACCCCGGCGGAAACCGGGCCCCTAAAGGAGCTTCGGCGGCTGGAGGAAAACCTGAAACAACCCGAGCCCTACTGCCCTTTTGCCCTGCCCTGGCAAAGCGGCTTCCTCAGGGCGGCGGTCATCCCCCGGGTCTTCGCCCTGCATCAGGCCCTGGCCTTCAACCGGCGCCGCAACCCGCCCCCCAAAGAGGCCCGCCTTAAGGCGCTCCTGGAAAAAGCCCTCAGCCGGGGGCCGGGCAGCCTTAACGACCGGGAGAAAAGCGCCTTGTTAAACGACCCCCGGAGTCTGGGCGAACTGCACCGGGAAGTGTGGCGGCTGCCGGCCGAACGCGCCCGGGATTGGGGAATTTTTTAGCCGGCCCCTTCAGTGCAGGCGGATCGGCAGGCGCCACTCCTGCCCGTCAGGCCCTTTCAGGCTCAGGACGCGTTTTTCGGCCGTGACTTTCTCGAATTGGGGAAAGCGCAGCATATTGCGTCCCGGCCTGGCCTTGATTTCGCTTTGATACAGAGGCGTCCCGTCGCTGGAATCGCTTATGGAGAAAAAGACCGGGCCGGCTTCATCACGCCAGCAGGGCACCTCATAAAGGCCGCTGTCCGGGTGCCGCCTGATCTCATAGGCGTCGGGCACATATTGGCGGCCTTCCTTCCACAGGGTGGGCACCGCTTCGGGGAAGCCCTGGGGCAGCCCGGGCTCGGCCAGGCCGGCTTTTCGCAGCCCGGCCTGAACCTCGGGGTCGGACATCAGGAGTTCCCACAAGAGGCCGCTGCGGTAATTTTCCACCAGAGAGACTATGGGCAGTTGATCGACGGCCAGGGTGTGCGGGCTGACCCAGCCGTCACGCAGACTTATGGCGTCATAGGGGCCGAAACGGCCCCAGGCCCGCTCTTTGAGCCGGCCGGCGAGGTGGCCTAAGACCTGCATGGAGTAATGGGGGGTATAGGGCATGGAGGCCAGGGCGGCGGTGGGGGCCACCGTGCCGCGGTCGTTGTCGGGGCTGGAGGCGGCGTAGCCGCCGTCTTTGATCTGGCTGGCGGTCAGACCCCAGAAATCCTCGGCATACCGGTTTCGGGCCGGCGCCTTTTCCAGGCAGTAGCCGCGGTTGCTGAGAACCTGTTTGACGTTGCGGGTAAAATAGCCTTCGGTGACGAACCTGTCCGACAGGCGCCGGGGGTCCAGCCCGATAAAGGAGTAGTGGGTCAGGAAAAGGGGGCCGGCATCGGGCAGGGCGGCCTCGATCCGATAGCCGAAAACGTTCTTCGGCCGGTAGTTGCGGCCCGACGTCCAATAATCGTAGGTTTTGCGGCTGATGGGGTGGCTGGGGGAGGAGGCCGCCAGAACGTAAGTTATCAGGCACTCGTTGAAACCCAGCACCTTCAGGCCGGAATAACCGCCTCGCGGCGACCAGTGCCAGTACAGGCCGTTCTCTTCGCCGTTGCTGAACCAGTTCCAGTCCACATTTTCCCACAGCCGGCTGATGGCCGCCCGCAGTTCGGCCTCGTTGCCGGGGCCGTTGAAATAGGCCCGGGCGATCAGGAGGCCCTGCATCAAAAGCGAGGTTTCCACCACATCGACCCCGTTGTCGCCCTGACCGAAGTCCAGGGCTTCCCCGGTCAGGCCGTCGAGCCAATGGGGGAAGGCGCCGTGCATTTCCGGCGGGGAGGCCTGGTCCCGCAGGAATCCGGTTATTTTCAGAAGGCGGGCCACGGCCTGGTTGCGGGTCACCCAGCCCCGGTCCGCGGCCGCCACCAGGGCGGCCACCCCGAAGCCGGTGCCGCCCACGGCCACCGGCCGCTTTTCCCAGCCGAAATCAGCCTCATAAGCCATGCCGGAGTGGGGGTCGCCGTCTTCCCAGAAATAGGCGAAAGCGTCGCGCTGAAGTTTTTCCAGGGCCGCGCGGTCATTCAGATAATCGTCATCCGGCGAAAAAGCCGCCAGCGGCCCGGCCGGCGGCCAGAACAGGGCCAGCGCCCAAAAGAGCGCCAGAGCGGCGGTTTTTCCATCAGACAGATTCAATTTCAAATCCTTTTCCCGCGCCGGTTTTCTCATTTGGGCGCCTTTCCGTCTCAATATATCATAAAGCGTTACAGTGAAATACAACAAATCAAGGCGAAGTGCGAATTGCAATCGTACCCTTCGGGGCAATTTCAAGGATAAGCCCCTGGTCATCGCCATATCCCCGGTAGCTACTGCGTCGCGACCGGTTAACGGCTGAAATGTTGTTCCTTGAAAGTTGCCCCTGATTTGGCCTGTGGTTATCGTCCGGCAGATGGGGTATAATAAAAACCGGCGGCCAAAAGCTCTCAGCCCGGAGATCGGCCGGCCCATGGCCGGGCCGGGAATTCCATTGAGCGGAAAAACAAGAAGCTGAAGGTGAAAGATGACCGATAGCCCGCCCCGCTGGCTGTATCGTTTCAGAAACTACAAACGCGCTTTCATTTTGCTGCGCGAGGCCATTGGATCGGAAAAGGATCTGACTCAACTGGAAAAGGAAGGTTGTATTCAGCGTTTTGAATATGCCTTTGAATTGGCCTGGAAAACCATGAAGGATTTTCTGGAGGGAGAAGGCGCGTCGCTGCCCGTCATTACCCCGGCCACGGTCATCAGGGCGGCTTTTGAAGCCAGGCTGATCCAGGACGGCCAACTGTGGATGGAAGCTTTGGACGCCCGCAACAAAATGTCCCAGACCTATGATTTTTCCAAATTTGAACAGGTGATCGCCGATATCTCTCAACACTATTTGGCGGCTATGGAAGGGCTGTATATGTTTTTTCTGGAAAAAGAGGATTTGATGGCCGAAAGCGCAGAATAGATCTTTAAAGGAGCCTGACGATGAAATATGGCCTGAACGACCGCCCCGGCTGGGCGGCCATGGCGCTGTACGGCCTGCAGTGGGCGGTGGTCTCACTGCCGAATGTGGTCATTATGGGCGTGGTGGTCGGGCGCCTGCACTTCACGGAAGTGGGCGACCAGGTCTTTTATCTGCAAAAGCTTCTGGGCGTCAGCGCCCTGGCCGCCCTGGCCCAGATCTTCCTGGGGCACCGCCTGCCGCTGGTGGTGGGGCCGGCCGCCATTCTGCTGGTGGGGCTGACGGCGTCGCTGTCCTCGGGCCTGCCCGCTCTTTACACTTCCATCATGATCGGCGGCGCGGCGGTGGCCCTGGTGGCCGGCCTGGGGCTCCTGGGCCGCCTGCGCGCCCTTTTCACGCCCCGCATAGTCTCGGTCATCCTGCTCCTGATCGCCGCCACCCTGACCCCGACCATCCTGAACCTTGCCCTGGGCGGGGCCGAACGGCCGGCTTTCCACCTGGCCTTCACCCTGGGGCTGGCCATTTTAATGGCTGTGATCAACCAGGTCCTGCCGGGGGTCTGGAAATCCCTGACGCTGCTCTTCGGGCTGGCCGGGGGCGGCCTGGTCTATTATCTTCTGACGCCCCTCCCCGACTTTCCGGATTTCGCGCCCGCGGCTCATCAGTCTTTGGGGCTGCCGGCCCTGGACTTCCAGGCCGGAACCGCCGTGGCCTTCCTGTTCTGCATGCTGGCCCTGATCATCAACGAACTGGGCTCCATCGAATCCATCGGCCAAATGCTCCGGGCCGATGACCTGCCCGGGCGGGTCCGGCGCGGGGTGCTGACCGGCGGCCTGGCCAATATGGCCGCCGGGGCCGTAGGTGTGCTCGGCCCGGTCAGCTACTCCCTGAGCGCCGGCGTCATCGCGGCCACCGGTTGCGCCGCCAGGCTGACCCTGGCGCCGGCCGGGCTGGGTCTCCTGGCCTGCGCCTTCTTTCCGGAGGCGGTCTATGTCTTTTCCCGTATCCCCGGGGCGGTGATGGCCGCCCTCCTGCTTTACCTGATGGCCGGGCAACTGGCCAGCGGCCTGATGATGCTGACGGCCTCCAGGGGTGCGGCCCATTTTGCCGGCGCCCTCACGGTCGGCCTGCCGCTGATGATGGGCCTTCTGGTCGCCTTCGCCCCGGCGGCCGTTTTCGCCGAGGCGCCGCCCTATATCCGCCCCTTGGCGGCCAACGGCTTTGTGGTGGGCACGGCGGCCGTGCTCTTTCTGGAACATGTGCTCTTCCGCAAAAAATGACCCGGGCCATAGCTTGTACCCCGGGCGGATTTGGGTTATACTGGCGCCGAGCCGACGCCGGAACATCCCTTGGCCATCGCGAGGTCTGCCATGAAGAAAACCAAGTTCATTTTCGTCACCGGCGGGGTGCTTTCGTCGCTGGGCAAGGGCCTGGCCGCGGCCTCCATCGGGGCCATGCTGAAGGCCAGGGGCCTGAAAGTTTCCATCCAGAAGCTGGACCCCTATCTGAACCTGGACCCCGGCACCATGAGCCCCTTCCAGCACGGCGAGGTCTTCGTCACCGACGACGGCGCGGAAACCGACCTGGACCTGGGGCATTACGAACGTTTCCTGGGCGTCCCGATGAGCCGCAAAAATACCTACACCGCCGGCCGCATCTACACCAACGTTCTGAACAAGGAACGGCAGGGCCGGTACCTGGGCGGCACGGTGCAGGTCATTCCCCACGTCACCGATGAGGTCAAGGCGGCCATCAAAAGCGCCGCCAGCCCGGACCTGGACGTTCTTCTGGTGGAAATCGGCGGCACGGTCGGCGACATCGAGGGGCAGCCCTTTCTCGAGGCCATCCGCCAACTCAAAAACGACCTGGGCAAAAACCGCTGCCTTTACATCCACCTGACCCTGGTGCCCTACCTGAAGACCTCCGGCGAACCCAAGAGCAAGCCCACCCAGCACAGCGTCAAGGAACTGCGCTCCATCGGCATCCAGCCGGACATCATCATGTGCCGCTCCGAAGAGATCCTGAGCCCGGAACTGAAACGCAAAATCGCCCTGTTCTGCGACGTGCCCAAAGACGCGGTCTTCTCGGCCGTCGACGTGGGCAATATCTATGAAGTGCCCCTGAAGTACCACCGCGAAGGCATCGACAACAAAGTGGCCAGGCTCCTGCGGCTCAAAGGCCAGCCTGACGTGGGCCCCTGGGAGAAGCTCAACGAGCGCATCAACAGCCTCAAACATGAAGCCGACATCGGCCTGGTGGGCAAATACGTGGCCCTGGGCGAGTCGTACAAGAGCCTGCACGAAGCCCTGACCCACGGCGGGATGGACAACCAGGCCCGGGTCAACATCAGGCACGTCAACGCCGAAGATCTCGACGCCCGCAACCTGGAAAAGCACCTCGGCGGGCTCGACGGCATCCTCATCCCCGGCGGCTTCGGGGACCGGGGCATAGCCGGCATGATCCTGGCCGCCAAATACGCCCGGGAAAAGAAGCGCCCCTTTTTCGGCATCTGCCTGGGCATGCAGTGCCAGGTCATTGAATACGCCCGGAACGTGGCCGGCATCGCCGGGGCCACCAGCGAGGAATTCGAGCCCCGGGCCAGGAACAAAGTCATCTACCTGATGACCGGCTGGTATGATCACCGGGAAGGCCGCCACGAAAAGCGCAGCGCCAAAAGCGACCTGGGCGGCACCATGCGCCTGGGCTCCTACCCCTGCCGTCTGACGCCGGGCACCCTGGCCCATAAAGCCTACCGGGAGGCCGAGATCAACGAGCGGCACCGGCACCGCTTTGAATTCAACAACGCCTATCTGGAGATATTGCAGCAAAAGGGCCTGGGTTTCTGCGGCTTTTCCCCGGACCACAGCCTGGTGGAAATGGTCGAGCTGCCGGCCAGGGAACACCCCTGGTATCTGGGCTGTCAGTTCCACCCGGAATTCAAGTCGACCCCCATGAAGCCCCACCCCCTGTTCCGGGATTTCATCAAGGCCGCCCTGGCCTTCAGGCAGGGCGGGGCCAGAAAC
>JAISFR010000105.1 GCA_031263565.1 Candidatus Adiutrix sp.
GGCCATGACTTTTTTCAAGCGTCATTATATGGTGGACGACGGGCGAAAACTCGTCAGATATGCGCTGGCGACGGAGACTTCCGAAGAGGTCGTCTGCGATGAGGATTTAATCGCCTGAACGGTGATTTCGACCGCTGCTTCTTCTTCGACGAGCGCGGCGATTTTATCGAGGGCTACTACCTGGTGGGCCTCCTGGCCGAAACCATTTTGGCCAAACACCCCGGCGCCAAGATCATCCATGATCCCCGGCTGACCTGGAATACCATCGACCTGGTGGAGAAGGCCGGCGGCCGGGCCGTTCAGAGCAAAACCGGGCACGCTTTCATCAAGGAACGCATGCGGGCGGAAGAGGCTGTCTATGGTGGTGAGATGAGCGCCCACCATTATTTCGCCGATTTCGCCTGCTGCGACAGCGGTATGATTCCCTGGTTGCTGATCATTGAACTGATGAGCCTGAAAAAGGCGCCCCTGTCCGCCTTGGTGGGCGAACGGCAGCGGGCCTACCCGTGCAGCGGGGAGATAAACTACCCGGTCCGGGATATCCCCGAAGCCCTGGCCCGGGTGGAGAAAGCCCTGGCGCCGGTGGCCCTAAAAAAGGATTCAACCGACGGTCTGAGCCTGAAATTCCCTACCTGGCGGCTGAATCTGCGGGGGTCGAACACCGAGCCGCTTTTGCGGCTCAATTTGGAAACGCGCGGCGATCAGGCTGAAGTGGGGCGACGCCTGGCCGAAGTGGAGTTCGCCTTAAAAGGGAAATATGGGGGATAAAAAGTCTATAGGGGTGCAGATAAATTTAGCTGGTAACCGGATGCAAATGGAAGTTTTTGTGCAGAAGTTTTAGAGACGGGCCCGCGACTTCTTGTGACCATAGTTTGCTTTTATATTTGGCTCTAAGCGTCAAAAGATACTGAGCGGTGAGAGGGTTCCAGCGCATTCCGGCCTGCTTCAGCCTCTGCTGAAGAACGCTTTTATTGCCGCTTTCAATAGCGCCGCTGCCGATAAACAGGTTTTCGTCAATGTAATGAGCGTAATCAATATTAGCCGCATTGTTTTGTATATAGCCATATAGGTCAACCGGGCATTGCGGCGGCTTTTTACGCATTTTAAGATCGTCCAAAACCTCATTGTATTTACTTGCCTTGAGAAGCGCGCAAGTCTCATCCGCCCATTTCGTGTACTGGGAAGGCTCCAGCCCGAAGACATGCTTCGCGAAGGTATTGACGTTTTCACACAAGTGATAATAATCAAGGATCTGCTGTGCATCTGGAAACAACTCTTCCCGCATGTTACGTATCCAGGCAGCCCCATCGCTAATCATAACGGTCTTTTCGTATTCGCCATATCCATTTTTCAGCGCACAGGACAATACATGCTTCTTAAAGTCCTGCACGCCGCCAATATACGTCACATACTCCCTTTTGAGTATCTGCCGCTGCTTTTCTCCGGTGCGCCGGTTTGTCCACGTATAGATATTGTCTGAGGAAAACACAATTCCAAGCTTATTTTCACGCCAGGAAGAACCGTTTTCGTCCTTGCTCCGGGTATTGAGCGCGGCGTCGTCCACTTCGATGTATAAAACGCCTTTCTTTTTCCGTTTAGGAAAGCAAAGTTTCCCTTGATCAAGTCTGTTGAATGCCTCCTCTGCCTGCCGGCAGTCCTCCTGGAAAACTAAGTCTCCAATATAGTTGGTGACTTGCCGGATGGTATCGTCGTTTATTTTCAACCGATGAACGCGCCTGATCGTTTCCTCGGCCTCCTGATATGAACTTTGCGCTTGTGCCCAAAAAGCAACGTTCAGCATAAGCTCCGGCGTCATTTTGAATGGCAGGCCTGTTATATGGAGAAAGTCGTCCAATGGAACTACAGCGTTGAGGCCATAGAGTGCCTGAAGCCGTTTGGCGTCGGCCTCTGTTTTAGGACGCAGCACATAGCGGGCTATGCTGAGCAAACCGTTGACGGTCAAAATTGAACGGCTATATTTCTTGTTTGTGCGCAGTGTTATCCCTTTTTCCCTGTATTCCGTTTTTTTTTACGTATGAGTTCAGTTTCATCAATATTGGACAAAAGATCTGATAACATATCTGAATATAGAAGACTGGTATTTCCTCTCAATTCGGACCAGAGACGCTCAATGTCTGAAATGCTCAGAAAATGTTCGGGGTCGGAGGTGCCTTCGACAATACGTTGGCGAAAATTTTCAATAATTCTCAATAATTCATCGCTATACTCACGAACATCCTTATCGGTATCCATTGAATATCCCTCGCTTTCCGTTGAAAGCATACTGGAGTTCAGTGGCTTTGTCAATATATTTACATTATATTTATATTTACACCCTTACCCTTTCGCCGGTTTGACATGGCCCCCGGCCGTTGCTATAATTCCGAAACTCTGGAAATCAAAGGAGGCGCCCATGCCCAGCCTGCTGGATAAAATCTGGGAACCCCACGTGGTCGACCGGAATCCCGGCCAGCCGGATCTCTTGTACATCGACCGGCACCTGATTCACGAAGTCACCACCCCGCAAGCCTTCGAGGGCCTGCGAAAGGCCGGCCGCCCGGTGCGGCGGCCGGATCTGACCTTCGCGGTCCTGGACCATGTGATCCCCACCGACGATCTTTCCCGGCCGCTGAAAGATGAAGTCGCCGAGGCCCAGCTCTCGGCCCTGGAAAAAAACCGGGCGGCTTTCGGCCTGCCGGTCTTTTTCGGGATGCACGATCCCCGGCAGGGGGTCATTCATGTCTGCATGCCCGAGCAGGGCGTGGTGCTGCCGGGCAACACCGTGGTCTGCGGGGACAGCCACACGGCCTCCCACGGGGCCCTGGGGGCCCTGGCCTTCGGCATCGGCACCAGCGAGGTGGAGCATGTCCTGGCCAGCCAGACCGTCTATCAGAGCAAACCCGGGGAAATCGGCGTGGAGGTCCGGGGCCGGCTCCGGCCCGGGGTCGGGGCCAAAGACCTGATCCTGCATCTGATCGGGCTCCTCGGCTTTTCCGGCGGCACCGGGCACGCCCTGGAATATTTCGGCGAAGCGGTCAGCGCCCTGTCGGTGGACGGCCGCCTGACCCTGGCCAACATGGCCATCGAGTGCGGGGCCAAAATGGGGCTCATCGCCCCGGACCAGACCACCTTCGACTATCTGCGCGGGCGGCCGCTGGCCCCCCGCGGGCCGGATTTCGAGGCGGCCCTGGCCTGGTGGAAAACCCTTTTCACCGATCCCGGCCATCAATATGACCACCGGGTGCTGGTCGACGCCCGGGACGTGGAACCCCGGGTCACCTGGGGCACCAACCCGGCCCAAAGCGTGCCGATCACCGGCCGGGTCCCCGACGCCTTCGACTTCGCCTCGCCCGACGATCGCCTGGCCGCCGAAGAGGCCCTGAACTATCAGAACCTGGAGCCCGGCGCCAGGATGACCGACGTGCCGGTGGACTACGTCTTTATCGGCTCCTGCACCAACGGCCGCCTGGAAGACCTGCGGGAGGCCGCCGGCCTTCTCCGGGGCCGCCGGGTGGCGGCCGGAGTCACCGCCCTGGTGGTGCCCGGCTCGGGCCTGGTCAAGGCCCAGGCGGAAAAGGAAGGCCTGGCGGCCGTCTTTACCGAGGCCGGCTGCCAGTGGCGGGCGCCGGGCTGCTCCATGTGCCTGGGCATGAACCCCGATCTGGTGCCCCCGGGCCGGCGCTGCGCCTCGACCTCCAACCGCAATTTCGAAGGCCGCCAGGGCCGCGATTCCCGCACCCATCTGGTCAGCCCGGCCACCGCCGCGGCTTCGGCCATCAGGGGCCGGCTGAGCGACCCCCGCGATTTCGAACGCCGCCCATAATTCCAACTGGCCCGGGAAGGAACCGCCGATATGGAAAAATTCGTCACCCTGGAGACCGGGGCCGCCATTTTAGACCGGCCCAACGTTGATACCGACCTCATCATTCCCAAACAATTTCTGAAGCGGATCGAACGCGGCGGCTTCGGCCGCTTTGTCTTCAATGATCTGCGCTTCCGGCCCGACGGCTCGGAAGATCCGGACTGCCCCCTGAACTGGCCCCGTTACCGGGGCGCCGGGCTGCTGGTCAGCCGGGAAAACTTCGGCTGCGGCTCCAGCCGGGAACATGCCCCCTGGGCCTTGCTGGACTATGGTTTCCGGGCGATCATCAGCCCGTCTTTCGGCGATATTTTCCGCAACAACAGTTTCAAGGTCGGCCTCCTTCTGATCGAGCTCGATTCCGGGACCTGCGCGGCCCTGATCAAATTGATCGACGAAAGCCCCGGCTATCGGCTGAGCATTGATCTGCCGGCCCAGACCGTCAGCGGCCCGGGATTCTCGGCCAGTTTTGAAATCGATCCCTTCCGCAAGGAACTGCTGCTGAACGGCTGGGACGAGATCAGCCTGACCCTGAAAAAGGAAGAGCTGATCGCCGCCTATGAAAAGAAGCGCCGGCGGCCCTGGCAGGCGGCGGTGACGGCCGCCGGATAATTCTTCCGGCCGGGGGCGCCTTTATGAAGCGGCCTGTAAAGGAAAACGAAGGGGGGCGACCCCCCTTTTTCGTGGGGCCCCGAGCCGCCGGCAAAAAAACCCGGCGGACTTAAAAACAGGCGGCGGCGGGGAAAAAAGTCGTTTAATTATTGTTAATCGTTTACGGAGTATGGTATAACTGAAGGAACATTTTGAAAAAAAACGGCGCGCCGACCCGCGCCGGAAGCTGCTTTTCCCGGACGGCCATGGCCGGCCTTCAGCAGGACTTTGATTCGCAGGGCTTTCTGAGATCCATATTGGCAGACGGCGCCGCCCGCCGCGGCGTAAATACTGTCGCCCGCCGGGCGACGCTGGGGGTTAAAATGGCAGCATCAAAACTCGTTTATCTGTTTGGCGGCAACAAGACCGACGGGCACAGCGGACTCAGGAATCTTCTGGGCGGCAAGGGCGCCAACCTGGCCGAGATGGCCAGGATAGGCCTGCCGGTGCCGGCCGGCTTCACCATCACCACTGAAGTCTGCACCGCTTATTACCAGAACAGGAAGAGGTATCCCGCGGGTTTGAAGAAGGAAGTCGACAGGGCCCTCAAGCACGTTGAAAAAACCATGGGCGCTTCTTTCGGCCACGCCTCCAACCCGCTTTTGGTTTCCTGCCGTTCCGGCGCCCGGGTCTCCATGCCGGGCATGATGGACACGGTTTTGAACATCGGCCTGAACGATTCCACGGTGGAAGGCCTGATCGCCAGAACCGGCAACCCCCGTTTCGCCTACGACTCCTACCGCCGCTTTGTGGCCATGTACGGCGATGTGGTCATGGGCGTCAAAGCCGCCTCGGAACTGGCCGAAGATCCCTTTGACGAAATCATCGGCCGCCTCAAGAAGAAAAAGGGCTATGGCTCCGATACCGAAATGACGGCCGAAGACCTCAAAGGGCTGGTTTCCGAATTCAAGGCCCTGATCAGAGACAGCCTCGGCCTGCCCTTCCCCGAGGACCCCCGCGACCAGATGTGGGGGGCCATCGGCGCGGTCTTCTCCTCCTGGATGATTCCCCGGGCGGCGGCCTACCGCCAGATTCACGGCCTGCCGGACGACTGGGGCACGGCGGTCAACGTCCAGGCCATGGTCTTCGGCAATATGGGCGACGATTCGGCCACGGGCGTGGCCTTTTCCAGGGACCCGTCCACGGGCGAGAACTATTTCTACGGCGAGTACCTGATCAACGCCCAGGGCGAAGACGTGGTGGCCGGCATCCGCACCCCCAACCCCATCAACCGGGCCAAGCCGCTCCCGGCCGGGGTCGGGACCACCCTGGAAGATGAAATGCCCGGGGTCTACAAAGAACTCGACCGGGTGCGCCTTAAGCTGGAAAAGCACTATAAGGACATGCAGGACATCGAGTTCACCATTCAGGACAGCAAGCTCTGGATGCTGCAGTGCCGCAACGGCAAGCGCACCGCCCAGGCCGCGGTGAAAATCGCCGCCGACCTGGTGCGCGAGGAAGTCATTGATGAAGCCACGGCCCTGGCCCGGGTCGAACCCGACCAACTGACCCAACTGCTGCTGCCCTCTTTCGACCCCAAAGCCAAACGCGAAGTCATCGCCAAGGGGCTGCCGGCCTCGCCCGGGGCGGCCGTCGGCCAGGCCGTCTTTACGGCCAGCGACGCCGTGGCCTGGGCCGAAGCCGGCCGGCCCGTCATTCTGGTGCGCCTGGAAACCAGCCCTGAAGACATCAACGGCATGTTCAAGGCCCAGGGCATTCTGACCGCCCGGGGCGGCATGACCAGCCACGCGGCCGTGGTGGCCCGGGGCATGGGCAAAACCTGCGTGGCCGGGGCCAACGACATCAGAGTCAGTTATGAAACGAAAAGCTTCAGCGTCCAAGGCGGGGAGACCGTCAGGGAAGGCGACTGGATTTCCCTGGACGGCAGCCGGGGCGAAATCATCAAAGGCCGGCTGGCCACCATCGAGGCCGGCCTGACCGGCGAATTCGCCACCATCATGAAATGGGCCGATTCCTTCAAGCGGATTGCCGTCCGCAGCAACGCCGACACTCCCCACGACGCCCGGGTGGCCCGCGGCCTGGGCGCCGAAGGCATCGGGCTCTGCCGCACCGAGCACATGTTCTTCGAAGGCGACCGCATCACCAGCATGCGGGAGATGATTCTGGCCGACGACGCCGCCGGCCGCCAGAAAGCCCTGGACAAGCTTCTGCCCATGCAGCGCCAGGATTTTTACGGCATCTTCAAAGCCATGGACGGACTGCCGGTGACCATCAGGACCCTGGACCCGCCGCTGCACGAATTTCTGCCCCACAGCGAGGAAGACGTCGCCCACCTGGCCCGGGTCACCGGCAAAAGCGCCGAACAGATCAGGGCCAAGACCGAAGCCCTCAAGGAGCAGAACCCCATGCTGGGGCATCGCGGCTGCCGCCTGGGCATCGTCTACCCCGAAATAACCGCCATGCAGACCCGGGCCATTTTCGAGGCGGCCATCAAGGCCTCCCAGGAAAAAATCAAGGTTCTGCCGGAAATCATGATTCCCCTGGTGGGGCATGAACAGGAATTCAGCCTGCAGAAGGCCGTGGTGGACCGGGTGGCCAGGGAGGTCATGGCCGAGACCAGGACCCGCCTTAAATACCTGGTGGGCACCATGATCGAACTGCCCCGGGCCGCCCTGGCGGCCGACAGGATCGCCGCCGCCGGCGCTGAATTCTTCTCCTACGGCACCAATGACCTGACTCAGACCACCTATGGCCTGAGCCGCGACGACTCCGGCAAGTTTCTGCCCGATTATATCCGCCAAGGCGTCTGGGAACAGGATCCCTTTGTCACTATTGATGTTGACGGGGTGGGTTTCCTGATTGAGACCGGCATCGAACGGGGACGTTCCGTGGTCAAAGATTTGAAGATCGGCATCTGCGGCGAACACGGCGGCGACCCGGCCACGGTCAAGTTCTGTTGCCGGGCGGGCATGAATTATGTCTCCTGCTCACCCTTCCGGGTGCCGCTGGCCCGTCTGGCCGCAGCGCAGCAGGCCGTAGCCGACCGCAGCAACCGCAAGTCCACGAAAAAGCCCAGGAGTAAGAACATGGCTAAAGCAAGCGAAAAGAAAAGCGAAACCAGTCCGGCAGTGAAGAAAGCTGCCGCCAAACCGGCGGTCAAGGCCGCCAAGCCGGCCGCCAAGGCTGTCAAACCCGTCAAGGCTGACAAGCCCGCCAAGGCCGTCAAGCCCGCCAAGGCCGTCAAGCCCGCCAAGGCTGCCAAGGCTGACAAGCCCGCCAAGGCTGTCAAACCCGCCAAGGCTGACAAGCCCGTCAAGGCCGTCAAGCCCGTCAAGGCTGACAAGCCCGCCAAGGCTGACAAGCCAGTCAAAGCCGCCAAAGCCGTCAAGCCTGACAAGCCAGTCAAAGCCATCAAGGCTGACAAGCCCGCCAAGGCCGCCAAACCGGCCGCCAAGAAGCCGGCCGCCAAGAAAGCAACCGGCGAATAATAGACCTCTCTCGCAACATTGAATGAAAGAAGGGGTTCCGCTGACGGAGCCCCTTTTTTCAGGACCTGTTTTCCCGCGGATATTGTCGGCGTAAATTTCTAGCGATGAGAAACACCTTAGCTTTATAATTTAAATTGACAATGTTATGATCAATGGCTATAGTGCTGTCTAAGGCGACAAGCCTGGAAATAACTCTTGAACGCCGACAGGCGCATCCGAACGGAGGAATCAATGGGTTTCCATGAAGAAGGCAAATGGTGGGTCAGTCCCTCGAACTATGATCCGGAAGTGACCGGCCAATTCAAATTCCCGGCCAGGGTGGAATTTCTCGACACCACCCTGCGCGACGGCGAACAGCAGCCCAGCGTCATCCTGACCAAAGATGAGAAAGTGGCCATCGCCCGAAAACTTTCCGAAGTGGGGGTTCAGAGAATCGAAGCCGGCACCCCGGCCGTGCTGAAAGAAGACGCCGAAGCCATCAGGGAAATCTGCGGCCTGGGCCTCAAAGCCGACATCTACGCCTTTGTCCGCAATATGGTCGCCGACATGAAGCTGGCCAGGGACTGCGGCGTTCAGGGGGTCATCGCCGAAATGATCGGCAGCGAACACCTCCTGAAGCACGGCAAGAAATGGGAGCAGGACCGGGCCATCAAGTCGTCCATCGAGGCCACTTTGACCGCCAGAGATCTGGGGTTGAAAGTGACTTACTTCCCGGCCGACGGCTCCCGGGCCGATCTCGCTTTCCTCTTTGCCCTCCTGGATCCGGTCATGGCCGAAGGCCACATCGATTCCCTGACCCTGGTGGACACTTTCGGCGTGCTGTCCCCGGAAGGCGCGGCCCACCGGGTGGGCCAGATCAAGGCGAGATATCCCGGCAAAGCGCTTGAAGTGCATTTCCATGACGATTTCGGCATGGGCGTCTCCAGCACCATCGCCGGCCTGGCCGCCGGGGCGGAAGTGGCCCACGTCACGGTCAACGGCCTCGGCGAGCGGGCCGGCGGGGCCCAGTTGGAAGCGGTGGCCATCGGCCTGGAGGCCATGTACGGCGTCAAGACCGGTCTGGAGACGGCCAAATTCAAGGAGCTCTCCGGTTTTGTGGAAAAGCTGACCCGGGCGCCGGTGGCCCCCACCAGGCCCATTGTCGGGGACAAGATCTTCCTGTGGGAAACGGGCCTGCCCTCCAGCCTCTGGGTCAACTGCAAAGACATCGACCCCCTGATCATGCTGCCCTATAAATGGACCCTGACCGGGCACCGCGAACCGGATCTGCTGATCGGCAAAAAAAGCGGCAAGGACAACCTGAAAGTCTGGCTCCGGAAGACCGGGCTGACGGTCGGCGAGGAGAAGATGGGCGACCTGCTGCAGGCGGTCAAGGTCAAGTCTTACGCGGAAAAACGCGACCTGACGGAGGCTGAATTCAGGGAAATCGCCGGTAAATTCGCCTGACGGGCCGGGCCGGCGGCGGCCTGTCGGTTCCGGCCGCCGCCGCGGAGAGAAGAGGAAGCCAGATGGGAAAATTCGACGGCAAAACGGTCATCGTCACCGGCGGCGTGTCCGGCATCGGCGAGGGCCTCACCCGGGCCTTCCTGGGCGAAGGGGCCAGGGTGGTCATGAACTGCCTGCCCGGCGAGGAAGCCGGCCGGAAACTCCATCGGGAACTGAGCGGCCAGGGGGCCAGCTGCCTTCTGGTGGAAGGGGACATCTCCAGGAAAGAGTCGGTGGAGCGGCTGGTCAGCCAGGCCGTCGAGACTTACGGCCGGGTGCACACCTTCATCAGCAACGCGGCCGCCTTCGACTATTACCAGCCGCTTCTGGAAACCAGCCAGGAACTGTGGGACAGGCTGATGGAGGTCAATCTGCGGGGGAATTTTTTCATTTCCAAGGCCATCCTGCCCCACTTCATCGAAAACGGGGGCGGGAACCTGATCTTCATCGCCTCCATCGCCGGGCTCATTGCCGGCCACGGCGGCGCGGCCTACAGCGCCACCAAGCACGGGCTGGTCGGGCTCTGCAGGCAAATCACCTTCGACTATGGCGCCCGGGGCGTGCGCTGCAACACCATCTGCCCCGGTTCCATCTACACCCCGCTGTCCGGTCCCTTTCTGGACCGGCCGGCCGCCAGGGAAAAGCTGGCCCGGACGCCGTTCGGCACTTACGGCCAGCCCCGCCACGTGGCCGCGGCGGCCCTTTATCTGGCCGGCGACGAGGCTGAATTCGTCCACGGCGCCACCCTTTTGGTCGACGGCGGCAACCTGGTCCGCAAATGGGACTGAGCCCGGCCAGGCGCCAGATCGCGGGAGAAGCGCGGGCCAGGTTCGGGCGGGAGGCGCTATCTCCGTCCCGGCCCCGGTCTCTTTAAATCAACCCTTCCCGCGCCGACGGCGACGGAGAGGTCGTTGACGACGTCGTACCAACCGTCGTTGCCGTGCTCGAGGTTGACGAACCGGGCGTAGAAGAGGCCGTTGACGCCGTAGAAGAACAGCTCGCCGGACCAATAGCAGTACCACCCTGTATTATAAGCGTCATCAGGCCAACCGGCCGCAAAAGCGGCGCCCTTGCGCGGCACGCCGCTGTGGTAATGGCCGTCATATTTCGCCGCCGCCAGCAACTGCGACACCTTCGGCAAATTCGACGTCGCCGAGTAATGGCCGTCCAACATTTCTCCGGCCGTCCAGCCGGCGCCGAAGGCCGCCGTCATGGACGGCGCTGAACCGGACATCAATACGGTATCGTTACGCACCGAACCATGAGCGATGCCCGCCGCCGGGAAGCTGTTGACGGTTGAAGTAAAGTTTCCGTTGCCGGTGCCGACCGAGGTGCCGCGTAAAGTCGCCCAGGCTTTACCGCGCCCGTCATTCGGGCTGGTCGTGAACACCGACAGGGGGCCGGCCCCGAAAGACGCCGTCGTCTCGCCGGCATACCAGGCGCCGCCATTGGCGGCACAAAGGGCTTCAGCGCTTTCACCGCCACGGCCGCCAAGACAGACCGAGGCCTCCAGGGTCACCGAACGCGAACCCACAATGTCCGTCAGTTTAACAGTGCCGGAGGTCGAAGCCGTACCAAGCACGTCATCCGCGGCCCACGAACTCGTCCCGTCGGCCTTGTCGCCCCAGGTCAAACCATTTTTGGCCGTCGCCCCCCTCAGCCACCAGGCCGCCGAAGGGTTGCTCACCGACTTCACCGACCAGAGCAGCACGGCCCCGCCGGGCAAAGGCCGGGAAACGCCGCCGCCGTCGTCATAACCGGTCACCGTCACGGTGGCCGTGCTCTGATAGCCGATCACGTCGTTTGTATAGCCAGGATCGGCCGGAGTCGCAAAGGGCAGACCGCCGCTGGCGCTGAAAAGCAGATGTCCGGCTACGGTCGCCCCCAGGGCGGGAGTCCGGCTGGTCTTTCCGGCCGCCGGGCTGTCCACAGCCGAAGCCGGCAGGGCCGGCAGGAAAAGCGAGATCAAGAGGGCGATCAGGTTAAAGCGGGCTTGGGGGCGCATCAGGCGGTCCTTTGTTTTATCAGGATGGCATCAGAAATAAACAGGCCAAGGTCAGCGCCAGTCAGCTAAGGGCGGTCAAGGTTTTTTCCTGACAGGCCCTAAAACAATCAATAGTATCTTAAATTACCACAACTTATTCTAAATAACAAGAATTATGCCCGCCCAGAATATTTGGAATATTTCGAATATTTCTCAATTATTGACAGTCCGGCCGGCCTGCTGCTATAATAAAAATTTATGTGAGAAAATCCAGGGCTTCATAACACTTAAAGTTCTTTTTTAAGCGTTACAGGATACTAGAAGGGCGGCGGCGCTATTAAAAAATCAAAAATAAATCAGGACGAACTGTATTTCACCATCAACGACGTGGCCAGGCAAATCGGCGTGGTGCCGGCCACCGTCCGCAATTGGGAGAAAGCCGGGCTCTTCACCGCCCGGCGCACGGACAAAGGCTATCGGGTTTATGATGTGGGCGATATCGAACGCCTGCGCCGCATCAGGGAACTGTCCAAAGACAAAAGCATGGGCCTGAACGCCATTCGCCTTTTGCAGAGCCAGCCCGACGAGCAGACCGTGCCGGCCGGCCCGGCTTCGGCCGAAGTCATGGTCTCCAAAAAACTGCTGGGCCGGAAGTGGCGCGAATACCGGCTGGAACGCGGCTATCTTCTGGAGGAAGTGGCCAGGGCCGTCGGCATTTCCGTCTCTTATCTGTCCAAGATCGAGAATGTCCAGGCCAATGTCTCCTATGCGGTGCTGAAAAGGCTGGCCGAATTTTACGGCGAAAATATTCTGTATTATGTGGCGGAGCCTGAGAAAGACCAGGCCCTGGTCAAGAAAAACGAGGGGGAGGTGCTGTCCATCGGCCTGGACGGAGTGACCATCGAATCAGTGGTGGCCCGCCGCCACCACACGCTGTCGGGCATGGTCTACACGGTGGCGCCGGGCTGCGGCCGCCAGACCCCCAACTCGCACAACGGCGAGGAATTCGTCCACGTGCTGAAAGGCGAGATAAGGATGGACCTCGACGGCCGGGAGTTTTGTCTCAAGAGCGGTGATTCGCTCAACTTCCAGTCCCGCGAAACCCACTGTTGGCTCAATACCGGCAAATTTGCGGCCCGCATTCTCTGGGTCTATACCCCCCTGACCAGAAATTGAGGCCCCGGGTCAGCCACAGAGCCTATCCGTTATCAGGGCTTCTGACTTGGCCGGCCGGCTGTGAGCCTGGGGGATAATACCCTGCCTTCCCGGAAAATCATACGGTGGACCCGGAAACGGGCCAGATCGTGCCTACCGGCGGCCGCAGCGTTCAGCGGGACCGGCCGAGGCCCGGCGCCGGGCCCCGCAGCTCATAGTTTTCCGGGAAATAAGCCTGGGGGCCGCCCGGAAAGCTGTAACAGCGGCCGTCCCCGCCCAGCCAACTGCGGCCGCCGAGGGTGGCGCAACGGGCCGGGGAATCGATCAGGGTGTTGCCGAGGCTGTCGCCCCGGCAGCCGGGCCAGTGAAAACAGTTGCCCCGGTCGTAAGGCCTGGGCCAGACGCTCGACCGGGGCTCTTCGGCCCGGGCCGAAGCCGGCCGGCCGGGGTCCAGGCCGGCCGCGGAACCCGCCGCCAAAATCAGGGCCGCCCAAAATAAAAATTTCATGACCGGGAAAGCGGCCCCCGACGGGCGGCCGCCTATTTGTCTTTCTGCCAATAGCGGTTGGAAAGGGGCTGGCTCTGCCAATAATATTCCACATATTTGCAGACCCGCCGCTTGAGTTCCGAGCGGGGCGCGGTTTCGTGAATGCCCCGGATATCATAGTAAAACGGCAGGTCGTCGTAAATGGAGGCGGAGGCCCGGCAGAGGCTGGCCGCCCGGACGTCCTCCTCGTTCACCGGAAAACCCCGCGACTCCATGACCCGGGGACCGGTAAAGATGATCAGGGCGTTGGGCTCGGCCAGAATCACGTCGCCCAGGGCGGCGTAACTGGCGATGGCCCCGCCGGTGGACGGGTCGCCCAGAATGGAGATGAACGGCAGGCCCTCCCGCTTCAGGCGGGTGACGGCGTTGACCGTCTTGACCATCTGCATCAGGGCCGGGGCGCCCTCGTGCAGCCGGGCGCCGCCGGAACAGCAGAGGCTGACCAGGGGCAGTTTCTTGCCGATGGCGTATTCCACCAGGCGATAGAATTTCTCCCCGAAAACCACCCCCAGGGTGCCGCCCGAAAAATAGAATTCACAGACCGCCAGGACCACTTTATGGCCGTAAACAGTGGCTTCCCCGGTGACCAGGGACTCCCGGAAAGGGGAGCGCTGGCCCTGCCTGGCAATGAAGGCGGCGTATTCCGCGGTCAAAAGGGCCGGATGCAGCAGGTCGTGCACGGTCAGGTCGCGGTTCAGTTCCTGAAAGGAATCCTCATCGCTGAGGCACTTGATCCAGCCCAGGGCCCCCATGATGCTGCTGCGGCCGCATTCGGGGCAGACATAATGGTTGTCCATGAAGTCGTCCAGGCGGACGACCGCCCCGCAGCCTTCCTGCCGCCCGTCGCCCTTCAGGCTCAGTTCGCCGCATTTGACGAATTCGCCGGGGCGGTTGTTGGCCGGGTCGTCCCACTCGCCCCATTCGTCGCCGGGCATGAGGTTGAGGTTGAGATCGCTGGCCTTGAAGGTTTTGATGTCCGGGGAGGGCACGGATTTGCGGCGCAGGGGGGTCAGGCTGAACCAGGAGGCCCAGCGGCTCTTGAGGGGGCCGTCCCCGTCCGGAACTTCGCGGGGGGTGACCCCGAAAGCGGCCGCTCTTTTCCGCCGCACGCGGATCAAATTCTCCACCCTGACCCGCCCCAGGGCCCGAACGGTCTTTTCCAGATAGGCGCCCAGCGTCTTGGCGTAGCCGGCCACGTCGGTGACCCTGGGCGGGGCCGGCAGAACTTTGTCGATCACCCCGAAGCCCTTGAGCTCGGCCGCCGTGGGCTTGGATATCTGCAAGGCCTCCCGCACTTTGGCGGCGTCGCGGAAAATAATGGCCGCCAGACTCTCCGGCGGGGCGGTGGCGTAGAGGGCATCGTCGAACTGGGCCCGGCGGTCGGTCATCTGAATGGCCAGCGCGCCGCCGCTGCCCCCCTCCCCGATGATGGCCGAGACGGTGGGGATGGGCACGGTCAGAAAGACTTTGATGAGCTGGGCAATGAAAAAGGCCTGGAATTTACGGGCCGATTCCATGGAAATGTCGGCCCCGTAAGTGTCGATCAGGGTGATGATGGAGACCGGCAGGCCCTCTTCTTTCCGGATCATGGCTTTCCTGATGAAGCGGAGGATGTTGGAGTGGTCGTCGGCGGTCGGCATGCCGTGGTTCAGCTTGGCCAGGTCCTCCCGGGTGCGGAGATTTTCCGGCTTGGGCTTCTGCTGGGCGATGATGAAGAGGTCCCGCCCCCACTGGTCGGTCTCGCCCAGAATGAGGGTGTCGCTGGATTGGGCGTTCTGGCGGAAACCGGGAAAGACGGCGTGGATCAGGTCGCTGGAACGCGGCCGCAGGGGCGAGCGCGTCCGGCGCCGGAAAAGCTCGACCACATCAATATTATCGGACATATCAACTCCAGGGCGAAAGGCCTTTTCAAATTTTCAGGTTAATGACCGTGCCCAACATCTCGTCGGCGGTCCGGACCGTCCGGGCATTGGCCTGGTAGGTTCGGGAATTGACGATCAGGTTGAGCATTTCCGTGCCCACCTCGGTGGTGGAGCCCTCGGCGTAGCCCTCGGGGATGGCCGGGTCCGCCCCGGCCGGCGGCGGGAGGCCCGGCCCGTAAGGCGTCAGCGGCCCCCGGACGTCGAGCTTTTGGGGCCCGTTGGCCCGCACCCCGGAAGTCCCCGGCAGTTCGCCGTAGGTCACCCGCCCGGCCTTGAAATTGTTGGTCAGGACATTGGCCAGGTTGTGAGCGCTGTTTTGCAGGCCCAGGCCATAGGCTGAAAAAGCGCTCAGGGGCGGATATAAAGCCCTGACCGGCATAAGGGGCGCCTCGGGAACAGTGAGCTGAAGGCCGTTCGGCCGCTGTATTTATCGTCCGAATCTCCGTCGGCCGTTGGAATTATACTAAAACAGCCGCCCAAAGCTGTCAAGGCCGGCCTGCCCGGGTGCGGGCAGGGCTGACGCAGATTAATTCCTGACTGAGTACATCTTACACAAAACTGTTCTTTGCATCAAATTGCGGCGGCACGCCGGGTAGGCCGCTGCTAAAATAGAGCTTGCTTTTTCCTATCGGTTAATTAGGCTGGAATCCGGCCTTGATTAGTGCTATCTTATAAAGACGGCCGATCAAACGACGGCCTTTAGAGCGCCGGACTTCAGGCCGGCGCCCCTGCACGACCCGCTCACCGGGTCGTTTTATATTTACTGGAAGTGAATTATGAATTTTAGTTGGGGAGAACTGGCCGCTCTGGCGACGGCCGTGGTCTGGGCCGTCTCGGCTCAGGTCCAGGGGGCGGTGGGCCGCCTGGTGGGGCCCACCGGGGTCACCCTTTTACGTATGCCTTATCAGATCGGCTTTCTGGCCGTGATGTGTCTTTTGATGCCCATCAGTCTGGAACTCAGTTGGGAGGCTTTCATCTATATCGCCCTTTCGGGGGTCCTGGGCATCTTTCTGAGCGATTTCATGCTCTACCGGGCCATAGACGTCATCGGCCCTTCGACGGCCGTGCTGATTCTCTCTTCCAGCACGGTCTTCAGCGCCGGTCTGGGCTGGCTTTTTCTGGGCGAGGCCATGGGCTGGCGGGTGCTGGCCGGCATCGGGCTGACCCTGGCCGGCATCCTGTGGGTGGTGACCGAGCGCAGCGGCAGCACTCTTCTGCCCGGGCAGGAAATCCCCAAAGGGCGCACCCTCCGGCGGGGCGTCCTGGCCGCCGCCGCCGCCGCCCTGGCCCTGGCTTTCAGTTTCATCTGCCTGAAGGCCGGGCTGAGGAGCGGGGCCGACCCGCTCTGGGCGGCCTTCCTGAGGGTCATGGGCGGGGCCGTGGTCCTGTGGCTGACGGGGGCGGTGCGGGGCTGGGTGACGGCCGTCCGGCGAAACCTGGCCCTCTACCCCAAAGTCTACTGGATGCTCTTCGGTTCCTGCGCCTGCGGGGCCGCGGGCCTGTGGCTGTCGAGCGTGGCCATGGCCAAGGCCCCGGTGGCGGTGGCGGCCACCCTGATCGGCCTCCAGCCGGTGGTCATCGCCCTGATCAGCGCGGGCTGGTATCACCGCCGCCTTTCGTTGAGGGTGGTCAGCGGCATTGTGGCGGCCTTTATGGGCACGGCTTTGATTTGCCTGTGATTCAGATCTGCCCCGATTTACCTGGTCACCAGCCGTGGTCGAGGAGCTGCCAGAGCCTGTCGGTCTCGGCCGCTTGGCGGGCCTCTTCCTCCGGCCCCTGTTCGTGGTCGTAGCCGATCAGGTGCAGAAGGCCGTGGATGAGGTAGAAATAGAACAGCTCGGCCTCCGTATAACCCAGGGGCGGGGCTTCGCGCTGAACGGTCTCCCCGGAAATGACGATGTCGCCCAGCACCCGGGGCGCGCCGGGCATGGGCGCGCCCTCTTCCAGGGCGAAGGCCAGCACATTGGTGGCTTTATCGACTCCCCGGTATTGCCGGTTGATTTCCCTGATCTCCTGGTCGCCGACCAGACTCAGGGACAGATCGGCCTCGGCCAGATCCAGTTCCTTCAACAGGCGGACCAGGCGGCGGCGCAGCTTGCCGCGCTTAATGGGCAGGGCTTTTTGGCGGTTCGACAGATAGATGGCCATAAATCTCCCTGCCCGTTTCGCTTTTGGCCCCCGGGGCGCCCTTGAGATCCCTTTTTTCCTCGACCAGGCTCTTGCGGGCCCCGGGGTAGGCCACCCGGTGGTGGTAGATGCCGATGAGGATGGTGGTGAAGGTGCCGATGAGCTCGGCTATTTCCCGGCCCTGGAGTTCGCAGTCGTCCAGTTGCCCGTCGTTGAAGACCGAGTTGACCAGTTGGCGGACCATGTTCTTGATCTTGGCCGGGGTGGGCTCCGACAGGGAACGGGTGGCCGCTTCGCAGATGTCGGCCAGCATGACCAGGCCGGCCTCCCGGGACCGGGGGCGGGGGCCGGGGTAGCGGTAATCGCCCTCGTTGACCTCGGGCTGCCCCTCCTGGCGCTGCTCTTTGGCCTTGTGGTAGAAGAAGGACATCAGGCTGGTGCCGTGGTGCTGATCGACAATGTCGATGATGGACTGGGGCAGCCCGTTCTGCCGGGCCAGTTCCGCCCCCTCCCGGACATGGCCGATGAGAATCAGGGCGCTCATGGAGGGCGCCAGGGTGTCGTGGCGGTTTTCTCCGGTCTGGTTTTCCACGAAATAGAGGGGCTTTTTCATTTTGCCGATGTCGTGATAATAGGCCCCGACCTTGGCCAGATGGGGGTTGGCCCCGATGGCCTCGGCGGCGGCCTCGACCATGGCCCCGACAATGACCGAATGATGATAGGTGCCCGGGGCCGAGAGCATCAGATCCCGGAGCATGGGCCGGTCGAGATTGCCGAGTTCCATCATCTTCAGGTTGGTGTTGAAGCCGAAGGCCATCTCGATCAGCGGAATCATGCCGCTGGCTATGATGCCCGACAGCGCCCCGCAGAAGGCCGCGGCGCAGAAATTATAGACCGTCTGGCGGCTCCACTGGGCGTCGCTCAGAAGGGTCAGGCCCAAAAGGGTCACGCAGTTGACCACCATCACCCAGAATGAAGCCGGGATCAGGTGCCCCCGCTCGTTCATGTTTCGTAAACACCAGGTGGCGGCGATGGCCCCGTTGTAGCAGTAGAGCATGGCCATGAAGCGGCCGCCGCCGGGGGTGACCACCGCGGCGATGACCGCCGCGAACAGGGCCGTGAAAGCCGCCTTGCGCACCCCGAAAAAGATGGCCACCAGCATGGCCGCCGTGGGAATGGGCATGGCGTAGAAGACCGTGCGGCTGTCGAGAAAGTCGAAATCCCAGGCCAGGGAGGAGCCGAACATCTGGGAACTGTGGGCCAAAAGGGCCGCCAGCAGCAAGAGCAGAATCAGAAAGGCCTGCTCTTTGACCGGGATGGGTTTGAAGCGGGCCCGGGGGCCGATGTGGGAGAGAATCAGGGCGGAATTGAGGAAAACGAAGAGAACCACGAAAAGGCCGATAAAACGCAGCACCCATTCATGGGTGCCGGCGAAACTGTTCATGATCTTGATCTTTTCGATGGCCTCCGGGCTGATGATGGTCCCCTCCCGGACAATGACCTCCCCGGCCCGGATGTTGAAATAGGCCACCGGCGCCGAAGAGCGGGCTTCAGCGAGGCGTTTTTCCGTTTCCCGGGGCTCGGGCTTGAGGTTGGGCTGCATCAGGCCCCGGGCCAAAGCCAGGATCAGGGCTATATCTTCCTGGCTGAAGCGGGCTTTTAAGGCCCGGGCCCGAATTTCCAGGAAGCGGTTGGCCGAATCCAGGTCCAGGAGGGCGGCGGCCACCGGCGCCGTGTATTCAGCACGGGTGGACAGGATGATGACCGAGGCCTGGCGGCTTCTCTGCCCGCCGAAGGGGTTGGGCCGGTCCAGAAGCCCCTGGCCCATGACTTCGGTAGCCAGGCTGAGAACCTGGCGTTCGACGTCCACGCTGAACTGCCGTTTTATAAGCAGTTCCCAGGCCCTGGAATCCCGGTCCAGATTAAAGGTCCGGGCAAAGGCCGTTTCCAGTTTGTCCAGTTCCTCCTGTCGCCGGGGTTCCTCTTCAGGGCCAGAAGGGCCGGCCGCGGAACCGGCGAGCAGTTCCCGGCCCCGGCGGAAAAGCTCGCCGGCCTCCTCTTCCAGAAGATTGCCCAGCACATCGTCCAGCACAAAGACCGGCACGACCCGGGCGGCGGCCTCGCGCTGCTGCAGTTCGGTGGCCGTGCTGTCCACCAGACGGAAGCCCCGGTCGGCCCGGATGGTATCTTCAGCCACATCCCCCACCTGATAGTCGGTGGGCGTGGGAAAAGCCAGGATGACGGCCACGGCCGTCAGAAGGCCGACAAAGCCGGCCTGGGCCACGATCTCCCTGGTGTAAAGCCAGTTCAGGCGCTTGCCGAGACTGCGGAAAAAGGAAACCCGGGCCGGCGGGTGATGCCGGCCGGAGAGGGCCCTGGTCATTTCGGAGTGTCGCGAAGTCATTATTTTTCAGAACCTTGGGGCGGCGTCCGGGAGGCCGCCTGTTCGTAGGCCTCAATGATTTTTTTCACCAGGCGGTGACGGATGACGTCTTTGGGGCTGAAACGGCAGAAGGCGATGCCCGGGAGGCCGCTCAATATGGAGACGGCTTCCTTGAGGCCGGCCGGGTCTCCGCCCGGCAAATCGCTCTGCCCGGGGTCGCCGGTGACCACCGCCCGGGAGCCGGGCCCCAGGCGGGTCAGAAACATTTTCATTTGCTCGCGGGTGCAGTTCTGGGCTTCGTCCAGGATGACAAAGGCTTCGCCCAGGGTCCGCCCGCGCATGAAGGCCAGGGGAGCCACTTCGATAACCCGCCGTTCGGACAGCTTGACATATTTTTCATAGGGAATCAAGTCGTCCAGAGCGTCGTAGAGCGGCCGGAGATAGGGATTGATCTTTTCGGCCAGATCGCCCGGCAGGAAGCCCAGCCTCTCGCCGGCCTCCACCGCCGGGCGGGTGATGATGATGCGGCCGACCTGGCCTTCGCCAAGAGCGGCCACGGCCATGGCCACGGCCAGATAGGTCTTGCCGGTGCCGGCCGGGCCCAGGCCGAAAACCAGATCGTGCCCGGCCATGGCCTCCAGATAGGCCTTCTGGGCCGGGTTGCGGACCGCCACCCGGCGCCGGGTCAGGGACGAAGCCAGCCGGGGTTCAATATATTCCAGAAGGTCGGCCTGGGGCTCGTCCAAGGCCAGATTGACCAGGCACTCGGTGTCCCACTCGCCGGGGTGGACGCCGTCGGCCGCCATCCGGTTCAGGGCGCCAATGACCTTTTCGGCGGCCGCCCGGCGCTCGGCCGGCCCTTCCCCGATGGAAAGCAGGCTGCCCCGCTGGCCGATATTGAGGCCCAAAAGGCGGGCCAGCAGCTTGAGATTGGCCGAGCCCGGACCATAGCTTCGCCGCGAAACGCTTTCGCCATTCGAATCGTTCCGGGCGCTTTCTTCTCTTCTTCTGGCTGACATGCTGAAAGAAAACTCCTTAAGGCCCCAGATGCGAACTGTGATTATACCTCAAACGCCCGGGCGCCCGCGACTTTTTTTATCGGCCGCCGGCAATTTTCAAAGTAGCTTTCCATCTTCAAGCGCTCTGGTCGCAGCCGGGCAAAAAGTACGATTTTTGCCCGGCAGGGGACGGATTGGCCGACCTGACCGGTCGCTCCGCTCCGTCGCCCTCTCCGGGCGACCGGCTATTTTTATAATCAAGCCTACTTTGAGAATCGCTGTTTCACGGACGCCTTTCTTGTTTTACGGGCGGAACCGGTTTATAATGGATCTGACTTCATCAGGCTCAGCCCACTATAACAAATTTACGGCCCTGACCAAACAATGAAACTTTTCGATTTAAATCAGGAAGAACAGCGCCAGGCCAGACAACTGCTCATCTGGCACCTGGGCTATGTTCTGCTGATCGCCGTTTTTTTCGGGGTCATCTATTATTTCGGCTATTTCAAGGCCGTCAACCTTTTGAAGGAACGCTTCATCTTCACTTTTCTGGCCCCGATCTGCACTTTGATCTTTATTCTCCTGTCGCCCTGGCGGCAAGACTGGCGGCGGGCCATCGTCAATACCTACGAACGTCTGGAGGGCGAACCGGCCTTCTGCATCATGGGCGGGCTGGTTTTCTTCTTCGGCTTCCATCTCTACAGCGTCTTTTTATGGGCCATAGGCTCATTGGGGCCTTCCATTTTACATATGTGATTTCCAGGCTCTGTCAATAAATAACCTGATAAATTAAAAGGATAAAATGATCTGGCTTCGAATCGCTTTGTCGCTTTGCCTGCTGCTGTTGAGCACCGGTCCCAGCGCCTGGGCCCAGGACGGCCAAACCGGCGAGAGAAAGGCCCGTCCCAAAGCCCGGGGCCAGACCGGGCTGGCCAGAAACGAGCAGATCTTCCGGGCCATCTACCCCACCGCCCCCCGCAGCCTCGATCCCCACGCCGACCCCGACCCGGCGGCCTGGCCGATAATCATGGCCAGCTATCACCGCCTGATGACCTTCCATCAGGGCACGGCCAAGCCGGAGCCGGCCCTGGCCAAGGCGGTGCGCATCTCGCCCGACGGCCTTAAATACACTTTTCAACTGACCGAAGGCCTGACTTTTTCCGACGGCCTGGCCGTCAACAGCGAGGCCGCCCACTATTCCTTCGACCGCCTGATGTCCAGCCAGGTGGGCCGGCTCTACTATCCCCATCTTTACGGTTTTGAAATTCTGGGGCCTTACAGCTTCACACTGACCCTAAATCGCCCCTGGCCGCCGTTTCTGGCCTCCCTGGCTCTGCCGCCGGCCTCTCTGATCAGCCCGGGCCTTAAGAACAAGCCCCCTGACTATCTTCAGGATCATACCCTGGGCAGCGGCAGTTATACGGTCTATGACTGGAAGGAGGGCACCATCGGCCTTCAGCTCCGGCCCGACCAGACGGCCCGCTATCCGGTGGCTTTCGCCATGTATCATTATGAAGCCGACGCCCGGCGGCGCTATGAGAAAATGGCGGCCCACGACGCCCACCTGACCGTGGACCCGGCCCCGCCCCCGGCCGGCCTCCCCGCCCGGTTCCAGCGCAAAGAGGCGCCCAATTTCACGGTGCGCTACCTGGCCTTCAACACCCGCCGGCCTTACACCCGTCTGCGGAATACCCGCCGGGCCCTGGCCCTGGTCGTGGCCGGGGCCTTTAAAGACCGCCCCGGCCCCCTGGACGGTTTCTTTCCGCCAGGCCTTTTTTACAACGCCCCGCCCCGGCCGCCGCGGGCCGAACCGGCCGGGAGCGACCCCCTGACCCGGGGGCCTGATATCCTGAGGGAAGCGGGGCCGCCGGCCGGCCCCCTGACCCTGGCCGTCAAGGGCTGGGGCCGGGGACTGGCCGACGACGCCCGGCTGATCGCCGACACTTTGGCGGCCCAGGGTCTGAGCGTCAATATCGTGACCCTGGACGGAGCCCAGGGCCGGCTGACCCTGGAAAGCGGCGATTACGACCTGCTGCTGGATACCCGCAGCCCGGACATCCCCTCGGCCGACATGTGGCTGGGGCGCTTTCTGGATTCCACTTCCAGCGCGGACGGCAACCCGGCCTTCTTCCAGGCCCCCGGGGCCGATCAACTCATCGGCGAAATCGTCAACACCGTCGGGCGGAGCGGCGACGGTCCCCGGGACATTATCCGGCTGGAGAGCGAACGGGCGGCCAAGCTGGCTCAACTGGCCGAAATAGCCCGGGCCGAGGTCCCCTATGTTTTCCTCTATCAGGTGGAGCGGCCCCTGGTGGTGGACGTGCGCCTGATGGGCCTGAACCCCCACCCGGTCTGGCCGGAGGTCTGGCCCATCGACCAGACCAATCTCAGGCCTTTCAGCCTGCGTTCCGGGGCCAACCCCACCGGCCGTCTGCCGGAAAGTCCCCAAGCGCCGGCGGAAAGCCGGGCCTCGTCCCCCGCCGCTCCGGCCGCCCCGGTCCCCCCGGCCGGGCCTCGAAACCAGCCCGAAAGCCATGACCTGGATTTCCTTGACCAAATCCAGCCCGGCCCCCGCAATCCGGAACCTGATTATGACGATTTCATCGGCGTGGAGTTGGAATAATGCCTGAAATGAAAAAAACGCTTCCGCTCCTGGCCGGGCTCCTGGTCTGGAGCCTGCCGGCGGCCGCGCAACTGCCCCCGGCCGGCCGGGCCGATTATCTGGCCGCCCTGGCCCTGGAGTACCGGGCCGACGGTTCGGCTGATCACCAGGCGGCGGCGGCCCGTTATCAGGCGGCCGCCGAGGCCGGCTCCCGCGAGGCGATTCTGGCCCTGGCCCGTCTGTCCGAGCCGGGGGGCCCCCTGTGGCAGGGGCCGGAACTCTGGCGCGGCCGGCTCCTGGCCGCCAGCCGCGCCGGCTGGCCGGAGGCCGCCTATGATCTGGCCCGGGCCCTGGAAGCCCAAACCCTCAGCGGCCTGGACCCGCAGCCCTTTTATCTCCAGGCCGCCGCCGCCGGCCACGCCCAGGCCGCCCTGCGGCTGGGGCTGCTCTATCTCGACGGCCAGGCCGGGCTGCCGAAGGATGAAGTCCAGGCCGCCCTCTGGCTGACCGTGGCCGCTGAAAAGCATGAAGCCCAAGGGGCCCTGGCCCTGGGCCGGATGTACTACGATGAACAACCCGATCTGGCCCGGCGCTGGCTGGAGAGGGCCGAGTCGGCCGAGGGCGCCTATCTTCTGGGCGAGCTCTACCTGAAGGACAGGCGTTTCATCGAGGCCCTGTCGGCCTTCACCTCGGCCGCCGACCGGGGCTACCCCCCGGCCAACCTGGCCCTGGGCCTTTTGGAACTGGACAACGACTTCGGCCGTCATCCCAACCCCCGGGCGGCCCTGCGTCATTTTAAAATAGCTGCCCAGGCCGACCTGCCCGAGGGCTCCTACCAACTGGCCCGGATGTACCTTCTGGGCCGGGCCACCCCCAAGGACAGCATCACCGGAGCCTTCTGGCTGAACCGGGCGGCGGCCCGGGGCCACGGGCCGGCCCGGGAGGAATTCGGCAAGGTCACTTACAATTTCAGCGTCGGCCAGAAAAAGCGCCTGGAACGCATGATCGCCGACGGCGTGGCCCCCACCACCCAGGTGCCGGTCAAGAATCAGAATTGAAAAGGCCGGCCGGAAAATCACTCCGGTTGTTAACAGCTTCCGGTCCCGGAGGCCAGGCGGCCCTTGCTATTCCGGGCCGCCGGGGGTAATATTGCTTGAGAGGCTATACGTGAACATTGTCAAAAGCTCCGTTGCGAAGCCCGGCCCGGGGGCCTGGTCATTGAATTCTGACGTCCAGGGAGGATAAAATGCTGAAGTTCAATTCCGCAAGCGTACGCATCGTCAACAGTGAACGGGCCATGGCCGAATGTCTGGAGATCGCCTTCCCCGACGGTCTGCCCCAGGACGCCCGGCTCTTTATCATCAACAGCGCCTTGGGCCACAAGCTCGACCGGCTCGGGGCCGCCCTTCAGAAATTCGTGCCCGGGGCCGCGGTGCTGGGCTGTTCGGCCAGCGGGGTCGTCGGCCGGGAGGGCGTGGGCGAATCCATGAGCGATGTGGCCTTGATGGCCATTTCCGGGCCGGAAGAGGAATACGGCCTGGCCGGCGTCCGGGAGATCCACGGCCATAACGCCTACGAAAAAGGCCTGGAACTGGCTCGCGGCCTGAAAGCCAAGACGCCGGAACCCAAAGCCATTTATCTGCTCTGCCCGGGCATTGACATTGCCAATGACCTGGTCCTCACGGCCCTGACCGAGACTTTCGGCGAAGAGGTCACCATCTTCGGCGGCACTTCCTCCGACAACATGCGGGGCCTGGTCAATTATCAGTATCACGGCGGAAGCCTGGGCGAGCATGACGCCTGGGCCGTGAGCCTGGCCGACCCCGGCCTCAGGGCGGTCACCCGGGCCACCCACGGCTTCACCGCCTATGGTCAGCCCCTGACCGCCACCAGGGTCGACGGCAACCGGATTCTGGAATTCGACGGCCGGCCGGCCTGGTCCGAGTACACCCGCCGCCTGTCGCTCCCGGAGACTTCCCTCTGCGGCGACACCATCCCCGTGGGGGCCCTGGCTGAAAAACTGCCGGAAGATCTGGCCGTGGAATACGGCAACCCCCACATCCTCAGAGTCATCACCAAATATGACCCCGACGGGGCCGTCTATTATCCGATCACCGCCCGCCAGGGCCTGGAAGTCTGGCTGACCAACCGCGACGAGGATTTGATTTTCTCTGAACAGCGTCGCTCGCTGGAGTGGATCTGCGCCCGGATGAACGGCCGGAAGCCGGTGGCCGTTTTCCAGACCGACTGCCTGGCCAGGGGCCGCTTTTTGTTCAACAAGGTGGTCAAGGATGAAATCATGGCCATGATGCATTCCTTCCTGAACAGCGACGCCGGGGAGACTCCGCCCTGGCTGGGCATGTACGGCTTCGGCGAATACGCCAAACTGGGCGGCCGGAATACCTATCACAACTATTCCACCGCTCTTTTGGCCCTGTACCGGGAATGAGCCTCGCCCCAAGCCTGACGACCGGCCGTTGGGATCAGTACATAAATAACTTGTACTTTCTCCTGGCTGCGTTGTTCTCGTTTTGGCCGCTAACAATCCGGCCAAAACGAGAACGCCTGGCCAGAAAAACGTACAAATTGTTTCTGAACTGATCCTTGGTGAGGACCCATGAGCAGCACTGTCGACAAAGATCTGGAAATTATTGAACTGAAACGAGTTCTGGAAGAACTGCGGGAGAAGACCAGCCGGGCCGAACTCACCGAACAGCGCCTGCGTGACGCCCGCAGCAAGGTCGACGCCCAGATAGAGCAGTTCACCCGCATCCACCGATGCGCCATGGAGGCCTTCGCCGCCGGCGGCGGGGCCGAGGTCTACAGCCTGGCCGCCGAGGGGGTGCTGGATATCTTTCAGGTGGAAATGGGGGCCGTTTTCTCGGTCAACGTCTTTGACAATCAATTGCTTCTGGAAAGCCAGTGCAATCTGAAAGAGCCCCGCGAGGTCCTGCCCCTCCCGCCGGACTGGCTCAAGGAGCAGGAACTCTGGAAATTCCCCCGCCGCCAGGCCGCCTTCGAGTCGCCGGCCCAAAGCCCCATGTGGCTGGAGATCGGCCTGGCCCAGGTGCTCTTCGCTCCGCTTTTCAACAATGAAAAGCGCCTGACCGGCCTTCTGGTCGGCGGGATCAGCCGGGAGGGGGAGCGTTTCTACGACTTCAACCCCCGGGAAATTCTCTCGTCCTTCATGGTTTTCGCCCAGCAGATGAACGCCATCGTCAACAACCTGGCCGCCCTGGAGCGGGCCCGGGTCAACGCCGAGGCCAAAAATCGCTTTCTGGCCAACCTCAGCCACGAAATCCGCACCCCCATGAACGCCATCATCGGCATGGTCCAACTGGCCCGGCATTCCGACGATCTGGCCGAGATCAAAGATTTCGTCAATCAGATCGACCTGTCGTCCAACCATCTGCTGGGCCTTTTAAACGACGTGCTGGACCTGTCCAAAATCGAGGAAGGCAAGCTCACCCTGGCCGAAGAGGATTTCAACCTCAAGGCCATCATGGACAATCTCATCAACTCCGTGGCGGCCAATGCCCTGGCCAAGCGACAGGATCTCAGAATCGACTATCACGATCTGCTGGAATTCGATCTCAAGGGCGATGCCCTGAAACTGTCTCAGGTCATTTTGAATCTCCTCAGCAACGCCATTAAATTCACTCCGGAAAAGGGCTGGATTCGTTTGGACATCGACCCGGTCAACCGCGAGGGAGAGCGGATTTTCCTGAAATTCGAAGTCAACGACAGCGGCATCGGCCTCTCCCTGGATTTTCTGGAGAGGGCCTTCACTCCTTTCGAGCAGGCCGACAGCGGCATATCCCGGAAATACGGCGGCACCGGCTTGGGGCTGGCCATCAGCCAGCATATCGTCGAACTGATGGGCGGCCGTATTCACGTGGAAAACCGGCCGGAGGGCGGGGCCAGGTTTTACTTCTACGTCTGGTTCGATCTGGCCGACCAGGCCCCGCAGCTTAAGACCGAGGCCGAGGCCAACGGCCCGGATCTCGACGGGCTGCGCGCCCTGATCGTCGACGACGTCGACATCAACCGCTCCATTGCCGCCGCCTTTCTCAAGCGGGTGGGGGTCGGAAGCGAGCAGGCCGCCGACGGGCAGGAGGCCCTGGATAAATTCCTGGCCGCCGGGCCCGGGCACTATGATTTCATTTTGATGGATATGCAGATGCCGGTCATGGACGGGATCAGCGCCACCCGGGCCATTCGGGCTTCCGGGCGGGATGACGCGGCCGAAGTGGTCATTCTGGCCATGACCGCCAATGTCTTCAAGGAAGATGTGCAGGAAGTCATGAGCGCCGGCATGAACGGCTACATTGCCAAGCCCATTAAAAACGAGGTTTTTTTGAGCACCATCCGCCAGGCTCTGGCCAGGTGACCGCCGCCAAAAGGCCCTTTCCCGGGCCGCATATCTGGAATTTAATTGGCCGGCTGCCACAAATTCAGATTTTTCTGCCCTTAGTCCCAAGGCCGCCTTGGATATATTCCAGCAACAGACTGAAGTTCCTCGGCAATATAAATAAAATAACGGCGCCACATACGTGTATGTCAGAGCCTAAAGAGGGATTTTCTTGTCAGGAAAGCCTGACCGCCGGCCAGGGGAACCGCTCATTCC
>JAISFR010000086.1 GCA_031263565.1 Candidatus Adiutrix sp.
CCTCCATTTTATCAAAATGGAATCAGAAGACCCAAAAATCCCCCTCCTAAGGCCAAAACCCGAAGCGGGGTACGGTTTTTGAAACTATAAAGGAAGCCCGCTACCGCATAAACAGGCCAAGATGAGCGCCACTCAGCTAAAACAATTAATGCCGTTTAAGTTACCACAACTTATTCTAAATGGCAAATTTTCTGCCATGCAAATCAGGGCTGACGCATATCGGGAACCAGCTCGGTTTGAAGACTGTTTCCGGCGGCGGACAGGGCAACCGCACCTTAAAGCCGATGAAATGCCTGGGCCGGAAGTGCTGGCGGGGACCATTGCTATTTAAAAATACCCTTACGGAAGCACGCCGACGGCGACGGGACTGCCGTAGCCGACGTAGTACCAACCGTCGTAGCCGTTCACGAGGTAGACGATCCGGGCGTAGAAGTAGCCGTATTCGCCGCGGAAGACCACCTCGCCGGACCAATAGCAGTACCAGCCACTATTCTTATCATCCGGCCAGCCAGCCGCAAAAGCGGCGCCCTTACGCGGCACACCAGTGTTATAACGGCCGTTATATTTCGCCACCGCCAGCAACCGCGACACCTTCGGCAAATTCGCCGTTGTCGAGTAATGACCATTCGTCATTTCACCGGCCGTCCAACCGGCGCCGCCGAAGGCCGCCGTCATGGGCGAGGGCGGCTTTGAACCGGAAGTCGATACGGTATCGTTACGCACCGAACCATTAGCGATGCCCGCCGCCGGGAAAGTGTTGCTGCCTGAAGTAAAGACTCCATTGCCAGTGCCGGCCGAGGTGCCATAAAAAGTCGCCCAGGCTTTACCGCGCCCGTCATTGGGGTTGGTCGTGAACACCGACAAGGGGCCGGCCCCGAAAGACACCGTCGTCTCACCGGCATACCAGGCGCCGCCATTGGCGGCACAAAGGGCTTCAGCGCTTTCACCGCCACCGCCGCCAAGACAGACCGAGGCCTCCAGGGTCACTGAACGCGAACCAACCACATCCGTCAGTTGAGCCGCGGCCCCGGTGGGAGGCGCTCCGAGCACCGCGTCGCCGGCCCAATCACCGGCGCCGTCGGCCTTGTCGCCCCAAGTCAAACCATTCTTGGCCGTCGCGCCCCTCAGCCACCAGGCCGCCGAAGGGTTGTTCACCGCCTTAACCGACCAAAGCACCGCGGCCCCGCCGGGCAAAGGCCGGGCAACGCCGCCGCCGGCGTCATAACCGGTCACCGTCACGGTGGCCGTGCTCTGATAGCCGGGCACATCGGCCAGATAGCCGGCATCTGTCGGAATCACAAAAGGCAGAGCGCCGCCGGCGTCGAACAGCAGGCGTCCGGTCACTTTCGACGCGGTCAGCGGAGTCGCTTCCGCGGCCAAACTCAACGTCGGCAGGGCTAACAGGAAAAAAAGCGAGATCAAGAGGGCGATCAGATTGAAGCGGGCTTGGGGACGCATCAGGCGGTCCTCCATTTTATCGAATGGCCGGATTTCGGCCATGCAAATGAAAAGGCCCAGTTTCCAGGTCCGGGAGACGGGGCTTTTCATTACAAGCGGGGGCTTTTTTATCCGGCCTTCTTGGCCGCCTGCCAGAGCTCGTCCAGGCGTTCCGGCCCGACTTCCTCGGGCTTGAGCTTTTCCTCGGCCAGCCGGTCTTCGATATAATTGAAGCGGCTGACGAAGCGGGCGTTGGCTTCGCTCAGGGCTTCCTCGGCCGAAAAGCCCAGGTGCCGGGACAGGCTGGCCAGAGTCATGAGCAGATCGCCCATTTCAGCCTTGACCCGGGCCTTTTTTTCCTCTGAAACCGTGTTTCGGTCGTAAGCCGGGAGATGTTCGTCCAGTTCCCCGAGTTCTTCGGACACTTTGGCCCTGACCGAGGCCGCCGCCGGCCAGTCGAAGCCGGCCCGCCCGGCCCGGGAGCCCAGGCGGTGGGCTCTCTGCAACGCCGGCAGGGTCAGGGGCACCGAGGCCAGAAGCCTTTCATGTTTCTTGTCCCGGCGCTTGATGGCCTGCCACTGGTCCAGCACGGCCCGGGCGTCGGCCAGGGCCCGCCCGTCACCGAAGACGTGGGGATGCCGGTGAACCATCTTGGCCCGGACCTGCTCGATGACCTCGGCCAGACCGAAGCCCCAGCGGGCCTGAAGCAGACGGCCGATAAAGACCACCTGAAAGAGGACATCCCCGGCTTCCTCGCGGATGTCGTCGGGGTTTTCCGCTTTCAGGGCCTCCAGCAGTTCGTAGGTTTCTTCCAGAACCTGGCCGGTGATGGAAGCCAGGGTCTGCTCAAGGTCCCAGGGGCAGCCCTTTTCCGGATCCAGCAGGCGGGCCGCCACCTCGTCGAGTTCGTCCAGGGCCGGCCCCGGTTGGGGGGGGCGGCCCGTTTTTTCAGGCCTGGTCATAAAATATTTCAGTCATTGGCCGGTTGGGGCCAGGAGGGGGCCGTGCCGGCGGGGCCGGCCGGGGCCGGGGGTTGGACGAAGAGATTGGGGTTGTCGGAAATAAAGCGCTTCAAATCCTCGGCGCTGAGGCCTTCGGGGCCGGAGATGTTGCGCAGCTTGTCCCGCCAGGCCGGTGAAATGAGTTCGGGGTTGCTGTTCAGAAGATTCTGGATGGACTTCCAATCCACTGAATCCAGCGACAGGAACTTAAGGGGCTCCGGCTGCCCCGGCCCGCGCTGTTCACCGACAGTTTTATTTTTACTGTACATGGCCGCGCGCAGGGCTTCCGGCATCCAGGCTTTGGCCTGGTCGGTCACCGGCTGGAGATAGGGCCAGATCTTGGATTCGGTGAAGAATTTTTCCGTGGGCTTCAGGAAGGTTTCGGCGCCGGCCAGAAGGATGCCGCAGACCAAAATGCCCTTGACGACGCCCGCCACCATGCCCAGAAGGGCGCTGACCACCGGGCTGATGGTCAGTTTGACGATCTTGTCGACAAAGATGGAAATGAGGCTGATCAGGAAATAGACCACCACGAAAATAAGGATGAAGCTGGTGACCCCCCGCTGCCCGGCCAGGTCGAAGATGGGTTTGAGGTGTTCCCCGCCCAGGGGCCAGTAGATGCCGGCCACCCAGAAGGCCACGAAAAGGCCCAGCACGGCCACCACTTCCTTGACCACCCCGCGCAAAAGGCCGCGCAGGAGGAAATAAGCCAGAAGCACCAGTAAAGCAATGTCCAAGCCGCCCTCGATCATAATACCCCGCTGACAATGAATTTATTAAAAATCCGTTAAAATTGGCTTAAGCCGCCAGGAAGAGGATATTTTACCATGAAAGGCGCCAGGCGTCAACGAAGGGTTGACACGCGCGCGACAGCACCTTGAGGAGAATCTTTCTTTGTGGCATAATCAGCAAATCATTTTTAAACCGCCAGCTCTCAATTCAGCGCCGGCCCTGAGCCGCGGCCGGCGGGGAGGCGGACGGGAGAAGGCTTAAAAAGGAGAACAGCTATGCGCAATGCGGGCCTGGGGCGGGAGAGCCTGGCCACCAGATTGGGGTTTCTCTTCATCTCGGCCGGCTGCGCCATCGGCCTGGGCAATGTCTGGCGCTTTCCCTACATCACCGGCAAATACGGCGGGGCGGCTTTTGTGCTGATCTACCTGGTGTTTCTGGTCATGATGGCCCTGCCGGTGATGATCATGGAATTCTCGGTGGGCCGGGCGGCCCGGACCAATATTGCCGGGGCCTTCCGCAGGCTGGAGCCGGCCGGCGCCAAGTGGCATGTCTACGGCTACCTGGGCATGTTCGGCAACTACGCGCTGATGATGTTCTCCACCGTGGTCTCCGGCTGGATACTGGCCTATTTCTGGTATATGATCAGCGGGCAGCTTCACGGCTTGAGCCCGGAAGAGGTCGAGGCTTTTTTCAGAGCCACCCTGAAGAGCCCGGCCGGGCAGCTGTTCTGGATGTCCCTGGTCATTTTCATCGGCTTTGCGGTCTGCGCCATGGGCCTCAGGAGCGGGGTGGAAAAAGTCAGCAAAGTGATGATGAGCGGCCTGTTCATCATCGTCATCATTCTGGCCATCCGGGCCGTGACCCTGGAAGGGGCCGGGGCCGGGGTGGAATTCTACCTCAAGCCCGACTTCGGCAAACTGACTGAAACCGGCCTGTGGACCAGCATCTCGGCGGCCATGGGGCAGGCCTTCTTCACCCTCAACGTGGGCATCGGCTCCATGCTCATTTTCGGCAGCTACCTGGGCCGGGAGCGCTCCCTGACCGGGGAGTCGGTCAACATCATGTGCCTGGACACTTTCGCCGCCGTCATGGCCGGCCTGATCATCTTCCCCTCCTGCTTCGCCTTCGGGGTGGAGCCCGACTCCGGCCCGGGCCTGATTTTCGTGACCCTGCCCAACGTCTTCAACCACATGACCCACGGCCTGGTCTGGGGCGCGCTCTTTTTCGTCTTCATGAGCTTCGCCGTCCTGTCCACGGTCATCGCCGTTTTTGAGAACCTGGTGGCCTTCGGCATCGACAACTGGAGGGCCAGCCGGCGAAAATCAGTGACCGTCAACCTGAGCCTGATGCTGATCCTGGCCGCGCCCTGCGCCCTGGGCTTCAATGTCCTGTCGGATTTCACGCCCCTGGGGCCGGGCAGCGTGGTGCTGGACCTGGAGGACTTCATCGTCAGCAACAATCTGCTGCCCTTAGGCTCGCTTATTTTCGTCATCTTTTGCAGCCACCGCTACGGCTGGGGCTGGGACAATTTCATCACCGAAGCCGACACCGGCCGGGGCCTGAAATTCCCCAAAATACTCAAACCCTACTTTCAGTATATTTTACCCATCTGCATCCTGATTATTTTTTTCCAGGGCTACTATGAGCTGTTTTTCAAAAGATAAAGCCAGAACAAAGAATTTATCGCCTTCCTGGTTTTGGGCCTGCTCTAAAAATTGTAACGCAGGCCGATCATGCCCTCATGGGCGGTGGCAGTTTTTCCGTGCAGCATGGAATATCCCAGCCGCAGTTCCGTATTGGCCCCCAGACGGATGCCGGCATTGAGACCGAGCCCGAGACTGTTTTCATCCAGTCCGTCCACGGGAGCGTTGAAGCGGTTGGCGTCCGGGTCCAGCACGAAGGAAGCGGCGGACGCTTTCTTCGTGTCGCCGCGCAATCCCGACCAGTAGACCTTGGCCCCGATACCGCCGTTTTCCACAGCCCACACGCCTTCCAAGCCCGTCTGGAGCCGGTGGAGCTTGTTGCGGGAATCTTCATAGCGCAGGCCGTAAACATCCGCTCGCTCGGAGTAAGAACCTCTGCTTGAGTAAAAATAGTGCCAATCCGCAAAGGGGCGCAGCATGAAATTTTCCAAAACCTCGAAGCGCCGCCCGAAACTCGCGCCGACGCTTACAATTTTGGCGTCGTAACTGCTGTGATACCGGTTTCGGCTTACCGCGCGCGTCTGATCAAAACGCAGGCCGCCAAGCGAACCGATGAATCCCAGTTCCAGATCCCGGGGCAGGGCCAGACCGCCGTAAAAAATGCCGGCGACCCCCCAGGCGTCCACATCCGCGTCGTTGCTTTCATAACGCGGATAGTCAAGGGACAGGGCCAACCCCAGATACAGATTGTCGGCGACATAACGATCCAAGCCAACGGTGACGCCGGCTCCCCGGATGGTATAATCCCGGCCGCCGCTGTGTTTTAGAAAACCATAGGCCGGGGCGGCCCATAGGCCGTTCCGGTCCGCCGCGGCTTCCCATCCGCCGTCGCCCGGCGAAAGCCGCTGCACGGGGGACGAAGCCCGCCGGGCGTTTTCAAAACAGGAAACTGGACTTTGCGCCGCCACGGCCGAAAAGCGTCTGACCATTCTGGCGCTGACGGCATCCAGGCCGGGTTGGCGCCTGATGATCGCCAGAGGGGCGTTCAGCGCGTCGGTGCCGCCGCGCTGATGGTTGAAGGCGGCTTCGGTGGTGTTGATCATGACGGCGTTCCGCTTAGCGTCCCAGTAAAGACTGTCCCAGACGTAATCAAACGCCCCCACGGCGAAAGAACCGGATGACGGCGGCTGAAGCAGCGGCACGTTGCCGGGCAAGGACTCCGTGAATGCGAGCACGGGATTGCCGCCGACCGTGAGCTGACGTCCATAGCTGAAAGCGGACGGCGCAAAGCCGATGCCCGACCCCTGGGCAAGGTTCACCGACTCGCCGGCCGCAATTGTGGTGGGCCTGCCGCCCACGAATTCGGTCAGCAGCCGGCTGTCGGCCGCCATGGAAAAAGAACGGACCTGCATACTTCCGGCATAGTCGAGGCTGCCCCCCACCAGGGAAACGTTAATGCTTGACGGACTGAGAATGTCACCCCGGTAGCGCAGAGCGAAGGCGGGGTCGCCGGAAGAGGGAATGGCGGTTCCGTCGCTGCCCATCGACCTGCCGAAGGTCAGGTCCGTCAGGTAGTTCTGCGGGTCGGTGAGGCCGGGGTATTTTGCGGGGTCCCAACGGGAGATGAGGTCGCCGTAAATGAATGCGCCGTTCATGATGTTGACGGTTTTCACATGCGCGCCGGGACCGATGTACAGGGCGACGGGCCTGCCCCCGTAATCGACGAATTCACCGGAAAGATACTGGCCGCCGCTGGCGGAAGGCCCGCCCAGCAGCGCCCCGCTCAGATCGAAACTTTCGACCAGAGGGCCGCCGATGTCCGCCGTTACCGACTCCGACGGAGACCTGTCACCGGAAACGTCGACGACGGCCTCCGGGTTGACATAGTATGTTCCGTATGAATAAAGAGCTTCTGTGACGTAGGGCGCGCCGAAATCAAACCGCGCCCCGATGCCGAGAGGGCCGACAGCGCTGATGACGCCCTGGCTGATGATCCTGTGCCCCGAACCGAAAGACACCAGCAGACCGGTACCCTGGGTGCCGTTGCCGGTAACCCGCACCTCCTCGGGAATGGTCACCCTGTTGTTGAAGCCGTCCACGCGAACCCCGGCCCCGCCCGCCCCGTCGGCCAGCAGATCCGCCCTCTGGGTGATGCCGTAGTCGCGGCCATAGATATGCAGGCCCACGCCGAAAAGGCTGGTGTTGGGACTTCCTTCGGCGTAGCCCAGCCAGTTGCCCGCGGAATCAAAGCCCTGGCTGACAAAAAACCCTTTGGTATTGTTCACAGTTTTCGGCGTTGCCGTGTCGTCATACAGGGAGGCGCCGAAAAAATTCCGCAGATCTATGGCATAACCTATGTCCACCAGAGACGCCAGCTCCACCTCCATGAACATGGGGTAATTGGTGATTTGCACATGGGTCATGAGTCCGTTTCGCACTCCGAAATGGCTGCCTTCATGATCGCTGATATGGGCCATAGGCACACCGCCGCCGAAAACCTGCACGGCTGTGGGTCCGGTAAAAAACAACTCGCCCGGGTCGCCTTGCAGCCACTGGGCGAACTCCGGATCCGCCTCATTAATGCCAAGGGCATGGCCAATCTCGTGAATCATAGTGGGGGCCATGGTAGCAGGAGTTTCAGGCAAGTTGGAGTTGGCCTGACTGTCCCAGGCATAGTCATGGATGATGATTAGGCTGTGCGCCCCGATCAAAGGATCGCAGGGCAGACCGGAAGGGGTCAGGGGGCTGCCGTTGTCCATGATGGCGCTCCAAATGGAACCCTTGGCAGAATCGTCGGGGTTGGCAAAGTAAAACGCCGCGGCATTGTAGGATGTGTCGGGAACAACCCCCAGCCGCAACACCACGGTGTCGGCCGGAGCGCCTCGGGGTTTGAGAATGTTGGCCCAGTAGGCCGCGCCCCTGACAATGTCTTCCCGGACCGGCAGGGAAAAATCATTGGCGGAGACATAAACTTCTAAGAGGCCCGCTCCGTCGGTTTCGACGGCGTAGGGGAGTCCCTGGCCGAAAAAATCCAACCGGAATACCGTGCTGCCGTCAAGATTGGGCAGGTAAACGCTCTCCGGCGCGGCAGCGCCTTGAGCGCCCCCCGACAGAAACAACAGGAACAGCAGGCCGCATATGCCGAAAAGGCGAAGAGGGACGGGCGGATTTAAGCGCCTGAAAACAGTGAGCCGCGCTATTGACCAAGAATGACATATTGGCGAGCGCTTTTCCATTCAGGCGCTTTTCAGGGCGCAGGGGCCGGACACCACGCACTTGCCGCAGACGTCCACCTGCCGGCCTTCAATATTCAGCCCGGCGCTGTTTTCCTTCAGCCGGGCGTAGCATTTGAAACGGTCGAAGCCTTCGGCGCCCAGGGCCCCCACCGGGCAGGCGGCCAGGCAGGCCCGGCATTGGCCGCTTTTAAAATAGAGGCAGAATTCCTCTTCCGGCCGGGGGTCGGGCTCCAGGCGGCTGGAAAGGAAAACCGTGCCGTAGCGGCCGGCGCAGCCCGAGGGGCCGATCAGCATGTTGTTCAGGCCAAAACGCCCCAGACCGGCCACCAGGGCCGCACTGCGATGGGACCAGGCGGAACGCAGGGTATCGCTGTCAAAATTATGGGTGGCCGGGATGGCCGCCGCCGGATGGCCCCTGGCCCCGGCCATTTGAATCAGATCCCGGCCGAGGCGGCCGATGAGGGCGTTGGTCCGGACATAGGAAAGCCCCCAGTCCCGCGAGACCGGCCCGCGGCCCCGGTTGCCCCGGACCAGAGTCCCGGAAAAGGGAATAAAGAAGGAGAGCACGGTGCGGACCCCGGGCCAAACATCCCGGGGCCGGAGATGGTGGTCGCCGACTATGCGGATAATTTCCTCGAAGAGAGGATCGTCGGCCGAGGAAAAACCGGCCAGAGGCGTCCGGTACCAGCCGCCGGGGTCGGCCCCGGCCACGGTCCGGACGATAAAGGACTTTATTTCATCCTTGCTTCCGGGCATCGACATAGCCCCTTCCGGCCTCGAAGGCCTCGAGGTTGATTTGACGGGCTTTTTCGGGAACATAGCGGGCCACCAGGGCCGGCCAGTCCACCTGGTCCAGGCCCATGATCGTGACCAGGGCCCCCAGGAACACGATGTTCTGAACCCTGATCTGGCCCAGTTCCCGGGCCAGGCGGCCGCCGGGGAGGATGGTCAGGCCGGGAACCAGACGCTCCAGTTCGGCCAGCACCCCTTCGGGATAGGCGGCCAGACCGGCGGCCACGGGCATGGATTTGATCCGGTGCTCGTCGGTGATCAGGGCGCCGCCCGGCTTCAGATAGGGCAGGAAACGCAGGGCCTCCACCTGCTCGAAGGCGGCCAGGTAATCGGCCTCGGCCAGCCCGATGTTGGGGGCGTAGACCTTGGCCCCGTAACGGATCTGGGTGCTGACGCTGCCGCCCCGCTGGGACATGCCGTGAATTTCCGACATCTTGAGGTCATAGCCCAGGCCGATCAGGCCGGCGGCCAGGATGCGGGAACAGAGAATGGCCCCCTGACCGCCGACGCCCACCATTAAAAGACTCCGGCTGACGGTTGTCACCTGGTCACCTCCTCCAGCCTGATGGCTTCAAACCTGCAAACCGCCAGACAGTAGCCGCAGCCCAGGCAGGCGGCCTCGTCGATCTGGGAATGGCCGTCTTCAAAAGACACGGCCGGGCAGCCTACCTTGAGGCACATTTTGCATTTTTTGCACCTGTCGGCCTCCACCCGGCATTTTTTATTGAAGCTGCCTTTCAGATCCTTGATCAGCACGCAGGGGCGGCGGGCGATGATGACCGAGAGCCCCGGGCGCCCGATGGCCGTGTCGACGGCCTCCTGAACCGCCGGGCGGTCCAGCGGGTCCAGCACGGTCAGGCGCCCTTCGGGCAGCCCCAGGCCCAGGATGACGGCCTCCAGATTGAGCGGCGGCGCCGGACGGCCCATCAGATCCCGGGCGGTGCCCGGGTTTTCCTGGTGACCGGTCATGGCCGTGATGGAGTTATCGAGAATGACCAGGCCGAGATCGGCCCGGGCATGGATGGCGTCCACCAGGCCGGTCAGGCCGGAATGAAAGAAGGTGGAGTCGCCCACCACCCCGAAGACCCGCCGGGGGTCGCCGGCCGCCTTCAGGGCCGTCGAAAGGCCGATGGCCGCCGAAAAGCCGGCCCCCATGCAGATGCAGCTGTCCAGCCCCTCCAGGGGCGGCTGAAGGCCCAAAGTGTAGCAGCCGATATCGCCGGCGGCCACCAGGCGTTTTTTGTTTTCCCCCAGAATGTGCAGAAGGCCCCGGTGAGGACAGCCGGCGCAGAGAACCGGCGGCCGGGGCGGCGGCAAAAGGGGGCTGGTCAGGGGCCGGACCCCGTCGGCAGGCAGAAAGGCCCGGCGCAGAAGCCCGGCGTCGAATTCGCCGGTCAGGGGCAGAAGTTCCTTCCCGAGGCAGTCGAAGCCCAGGGCCCGCACGGCGTTTTCCAGATAGGGGTCGCCCTCCTCCAGGACATAAATCTTATCCACGGCCCGGGCAAAGGTGGCAATCAGGCGCTCCGGGAAGGGGAAGGTCAGGCCCAGTTTCAGGTAGGAGACCTGGTCCCCGAAGACCTCCCGGGCGTATTGGTAGGCAACGCCGCTGCTCAGGACGCCGATCTTTTTGTCCCGGCCCCATTCCAGGCGGTTAAAGACGCAGTCGGCCGCGAAATCGGCCAGATGCTTCAGTTTTTCCTCAACGGCCAGGTGGCGCAGCCGGGCGAAAGCCGGCATCATGGCGAACTTGCGCACGTCCCGTTCATAGGGCTTGACCGGCGCCTCGTGCCGCTCACCGGTTTGGACCAGACCCTGGGAATGGCAGATGCGGGTAGTCAGGCGCAGCAGCACCGGGCTGTCGAAACGCTCGCTCAGTTCAAAGGCGGCCCGGCTGTAATCCAGACATTCCTGGCTGTCGGCCGGCTCCAGCATCAGAATCTTGGCCAGGCGGGCATAGTGGCGGTTGTCCTGCTCGTTCTGGGAGCTGTGGCAGCCCGGATCGTCGGCGCTGACCACCACCAGGCCGCCCCGCACCCCGGTATAACCGAAGGTCAAAAGAGGGTCGGCGGCCACGTTGAGGCCCACATGCTTCATGGCCGCCAGGGCCCGGACCCCGCCCATGGCCGCGCCGCCGGCCACTTCCAGGGCCACTTTTTCATTGCTGGTCCAGCGGGAATCCAGTTCCGGATAAGTGGCCAGGGCCTCCAGGATTTCAGTGCTGGGGGTACCCGGGTAGGCCGCGGCCACCCGGCAGCCGGCCTCCCAGGCCCCCCGGGCCACGGCTTCGTCGCCGCTCAACAGTATCTTCGCCATAAGACCTCCCTTAAGGCCAAAGCCGGCGGAGACCCGCTCCGCCGGCCCGGACTGTAGACAGTACCTCCTGATCCTTATTAAAATTAAAGTTCTTCTTTATCAGTGCTGGTACAGCTCGGCCTTGGGGATGACCCGCCCGGCCTCCGGGGGGATGGCCGCCAGGCCGCGGTCGGTGTCGTCGAGGCGAAAGATGACCACCGCCCCGCCGTCGTTGAGCTGGCCGGCAAAGGCGTACATGTATTCCACGTTGACCCCGGCCGCGGCCAGGGCGTTCAGGACCCGGCTCAGGCCGCCGGGCTGGTTGGGCACTTCCACGGCCAGCACTTCGGTGACCTGGGCCTGAAAGCCCCGCTGGCTGATGGCTTCGCGGGCCTCGGCCGGGCGGTTGACGATCAGGCGCAACACCCCGAATTCCAGGGTATCGGCCAGGGACAGGGCCCGGAGGTTGATGTTGTTTTCAGCCAGAGCGGACATGACCGCAGCCAGGCGTCCGGGTTTGTTCTCCAAAAATATAGACAGTTGTTCAGCTTTCATGCTTCTATCCCTCCGTTGGGCGCTGGTTCAGATTTTATCCTTCCGCTGGTCGATGACCCGCTTGGCCTTGCCTTCGAAACGGGTCAGGGTCTGCGGGTCCACCAGGCGGATCTGGGCGCTGATGCCCAGGAAGACCTTGATGCGCTGGGCCAGCTGGCGGGTGATGCTCTGCAGGCGCTTGACCTCGCCGCCGGCCAGGAAGTTCTCGGCCGGCTCCACCTGGATCTCCATCTGGTCGAGATTGTCGACCCGGTCCACCACGATCTGATAGTGGGGGGTCAGGCCGTCGGTCTCCAGGAGGATGCTTTCGATCTGGGAAGGATAGACGTTCACCCCGCGGATGATGAGCATGTCGTCGGAGCGGCCCATGACCCGGCCCATGCGAAAATGGGTGCGGCCGCAGCGGCAGGGGGTCGGGTCCAGGCGGGTGATGTCCCGGGTGCGGTAACGGATCAGGGGCATGGCCTCCCGGGTCAGGGTGGTCAGCACCAGTTCGCCTTCGTCGCCCAGGGGCAGGTTCCGGCCGCTGTCGGGGTCGATGATTTCAGCCAGGAAATGGTCTTCGAAGATATGAAGGCCTTTTTTGGCTTCCACGCATTCGATGGAGACCCCCGGGCCCATGATCTCGGAAAGTCCGTAGATGTTGATGGCGTCGATGGCCATTTTGCTTTCGATGGTGTGGCGCATTTCCTCGGACCAGGGTTCGGCGCCGAAGACGCCGGTCCGCAGCGACATGATGGATTTGTCGCGGAAATCCAGGCCCTCTTCCAAGGCCGTTTCATAGATATGCAGGGCATAGGAGGGGGTGCAGCACAGAACCGTGGTGCCCAGGTCGCGCATGAAATTGATCTGGCGCTTGGTCGAGCCGCTGGAGGTGGGCACCACCGTGGCCCCGATGCGCTCGGCCCCGTAGTGGGCGCCCAGGCCGCCGGTGAAGAGGCCGTAACCGTAGGCCACCTGGACCATATCCTGCCGGCCGGCCCCGCCGGCGGCCAGGCAGCGGGCCATCAGGTCGGCCCAGTTGTCGATGTCCCGGCGGGTGTGGCCGACCACGGTCACCCGGCCGGTGGTGCCGCTGGAGGCGTGGAGGCGCACCACGTTGTCCCGGGGCACGGCCAGAAAGCCGTAGGGATAGTGTTCGCGCAGATGTTTTTTTTCAGTGAAAGGCAGACGCGAGAGATCGCTGAGGCTGCTGATATTTTCCGGCTTGACCCCTGTTTCGTCGAACTTTTTGGTGTAGAAGGGCACGTTGGCGTAAAGGCGGCGGCAAAGGTCCTGGAGACGCCGCAGTTGCAGCGCCTCCAGTTGGTCTCGGGGCAGGGTTTCATTCTCGATGTCGTAAATCATCTCGCTCCATCCTTTCAACGCTTAAGGGCCAACAGGCCCAGAGGCGGCAGAGTAAAGTTGAGGCTCTGGGGCCGGCCGTGGGAGGCGACAGGTTCGGTGGCCAGGCCGCCGCCCAGGCCCACATTGGAGCCGGCGTAAAAAGCCGAATCAGAATTCAGCATCTCCCGCCAGAAGCCGGCCCGGGGGACGCCCAGGCGGTAATTTTGGCGGGGCACGGGGGTGAAGTTGAAGACGAAGAGAATTTCGTCTTCCGGAGCCAGACCCCGGCGGATAAAGCTGACCACCGTGGAATCCTGATCGCGGAAATCAACCCATTCAAAGCCATTGAAACTGTAGTCCAGCTCGTACATGGCCGGCTCGCGCCGATAGAGCCGGTTGAGGTCCCGGGTGAAATTCTGAATCCCCCGATGATATTCGTTGTCCAGGAGATCCCAGGAAAGCTGGCGGTCGTGGCTCCACTCGTCGATCTGGCCGAACTCCCCGCCCATGAAGAGGAGCTTCTTGCCGGGCTCGGCGTACATGTAGCCCAGAAGCAGGCGCAGGTTGGCGCTCTTCTGCCAGTAATCCCCGGGCATCTTGTCCCACAGGGAACGCTTGCCGTAGACCACCTCGTCGTGAGAGAGCGGCAGGCAGAAATTTTCGTGGAAGGCGTAGAGCAGGGCAAAGGTCAGCCGGTCCATGTGATAGCGGCGGAAGACCGGATCCTGGCTCATGAAGTCCAGCATGTCGTGCATCCAGCCCATGTTCCACTTGAACATGAAGCCCAGGCCGCCCAGATGCACCGGGCGGGAGACGGCCGGGTAGGCCGTGGACTCCTCGGCAATGGTCAGGGCCCCGGGATACATTTCATAGAGCTTGGTGTTGAGGGTCTTGATGAACTCCAGGGCCTCGAGGTTTTCCCGGCCGCCGTAGCGGTTGGGGATCCACTCGCCGTCTTTGCGGGAATAGTCCAGGTAGATCATGGAGGCCACCGCGTCCACCCTCAAGGCGTCGACGTGGTACTGGTCCACCCAGAAGAGGGCGTTGGCCACCAGAAAGTTTTTGACCTCGTTGCGGCCGTAGTTGAAAATCAGGGTGCCCCAGTCGCGGTGCTCGCCCTGGCGCGGATCGGAATGCTCATAGAGATGCGTGCCGTCGAAATATTCCAGGGCGTAGGAATCCTTGGGAAAATGGGCCGGCACCCAGTCCATGATGACCCCGATGCCCTCCTGATGGAAGCGGTCGATCAGGTAACGCAGGTCGTCGGGCGTACCGAAGCGGGAGGTGGGCGCATAATAGCCGGTGACCTGGTAGCCCCAGGAGGCGTCGAAGGGGTGCTCGGCCAGGGGCATGAACTCCACCCAGTTGAAGCCCAGGTCTTTGACGTAGGGCACCAGCTGGTCGGCCGCCTCGCGGTAGCCGAGCCACTGCCAGCCGTTCTTCCGGCGCCAGGAGCCCAGGTGGACTTCATAGATGCTCATGGGCCGGGCCAGGAAGTCGCTGCGGGCCCGCTGATCGATCCAGCGTTCATCCCGCCACTCGTAACGGCCCAGGTCATAGACCACCGAGGCCGTCTTGGGCCGCTGCTCCATCATGAAGGCCAGGGGGTCGCTCTTGATCAAAAGAGCCCCGTCCCGGGTGCTTATTTCGTACTTATAAAGGGCGCCGACCCGGGCGTGGGGGACGAAGAGCTCCCAGACGCCCGAGGCGCCCCGGGGGCGCATCAGGTGGCGGCGGCCGTCCCAGAAATTGCCGTCGCCCACCAGGCTGACCTTTTGGGCCGAGGGCGCCCAGACCGCGAAAGCCACCCCCCGGACCCCCTGACAGGTCACGGGGTGGGCCCCTAATTTCTTGTAAATCTGGTAATGGTTGCCCTGGTTCCAGAGAAAAAGGTCGAACTCGGACATGACCGGCCCGAAGCTGTAGGCGTCGTAAAAGGAACTCAGGCGCCCCGGCTGGAACTCGGCCCGCAGACGGTAGGGTTCATACTGGTGCGGCCCTTCGCGGAAGCCCTCGAAAAGACCTTCGTCATGAAGGCGGGTCAGCTCCAGCGGGCCTTCTTTGAGCAGAGCCCGCACTTGCCGGGCCCCGGGGATATAGGCCCGGAAGGCCGTGCCGGAGACCCCGCCCCGGCGCTGGGGGTGGGCGCCCAGATAAGAAAAGGGGTCCGACAGCTTTCCGGCCAGCAACAGTTCCGCCCGCTTATCCATCATCCGCCTTCCTCCCTGGTCCGAGTGCAGAACCTCTTGACCATCATATCATATTCAGATTGATCCATTTGGCGACGGTCGAATACAATACGGCCGTGTCGATGGGTTTCGTGATATGGTCGTTCATGCCGGCCTCCAGGCTTTTTTCCTTGTCGGAACTCATGGCGTGGGCGGTCATGGCGATGATGGGCAGGTTTTTGAACTTTTCAAGTTTCCTGATTTCACGCACCGCGGAAATGCCGTCCATGACCGGCATCTGAATATCCATCAACACCAGCTGGTAATCGTTTTTCAGGATCATGTCTATGGCTTCCTGACCGTTATTGGCTATTTCCACCTTATAGCCCTTTTTGGCCAGCAGTTTACTGGCGACCAACTGGTTCATCGCGTTGTCTTCGGTCAGAAGAATGGGTTTGAGGGCGCCCGGGGCCGCTTGCTCAGGACCGGCTTCCCGCCCGAGCCGGTCCGGCGGCGCCTGGATGGGCTTCTCCGGACGGCCGGCGGCGAGTTCGAATTCGGCCGTGAACAGAAATTCAGAGCCCCGGCCGGCCTGGCTCAGGCACCAGATGTCGCCGTTCATCAGGTTGACCAGTTTTTTGCAAATCGCCAGCCCCAGACCCGTGCCGCCGTATTTTCTGGTCGTGGAGGTGTCGGCCTGGGTAAAGGGATTGAAGAGATATCTGGTGGCCTCCTCGCTCATGCCGATGCCGGTGTCTTTGACTGAAAATTGAAAAAGCGCCTTGTTTCCGGCCCGGCTTTTTTCGGTTATTTGCAGGTCGATGCTGCCTTTTTCCGAAAATTTCAAGGCATTGCCCAAGAGGTTCAAAAGCACCTGGGCCAGCCGCAAAGGGTCGCCCACCAGGGCCAGGGAGCCCGTTTGCGGCGCTTCAATATTGAAGGCCAGGCCTTTATTGCGGATGTTCTCTTCAAAAAGATCCCGCATTTGCTGGATAATGTCGGAGAGGGAGAACTCGACTTTTTCCATCTCCATCTTGCCGGCCTCTATTTTCGAAAAATCCAGAATGTCGTTGATGATGCGCAGAAGCGTCTTGGCCGCCTGATCGGCCTTGTTCAGATAATCGGCCTGGGCTTCGGTCAGGGACTCGGCATCTTCGGACCGGGCGAAATTCAGCATGCCGATGATGACGTTCATGGGCGTTCTGATCTCATGACTCATGTTGGACAGAAAATCGCTCTTGGCCTGGCTCGACTCCTCAGCCTGCTCTTTGGCCTTGATGAGCAGCCCGTTGAGTTTGTTCAGGTTGTTGTTCTTTTCCTCCAGTTCCCGGGCGTAATTCTGAAGCTTCCTGATCAGGTCATCGATTTTTTTGGCCATGACCTTGAAGGCGCGGGATAAGACGCCAATTTCATCGTTGGCCCTGACCGGGGGGATTTCGGCGTCAAAATCGCCCTCGCCGAATAATTTGGCGATATGGGCCAGATTCAGGATCGGCTGGGTGAGGCTTCTGGTGATCAAATAAAGAAGTATGATGATGGCGAATATTGAAACCAGGGACACGCCGAGGACGTAATTGCGTATCTGGTCGGCGTTGCTGAGAACATAAGACATGGGAATGCTGACGGCGACCGACCAGGGCCTGGTGACCGCGCTGAACTGAATGGGGAGATAGACCGTGTAAAAATCCAGGCCGCTGTAAATATAGCTTTCCCCCAGTTTAATCGCTTCGTTCGCTTCGGCGGCGTATTTCAGCTTTTCAGGGTCGATCTTGAGCATCTCTTCGGCCAGTTCCGGCGAAAGAAGCGACAGATCCAAGTCGATTTGTTTCCCGGCGGCCGCCTGGAGTTCCAGATCATGCAGGAATTTCACATTGCGGTCATATTCTTCAACCTGGGGGTCTTCAGCCGTCCGGTCCGGGACCGGGCGGGCCTCCAGGTATTTTTTTGCCTGCCGGAGGGCTTCAGCAGCCTTGGGGCGGTCGGACCGCAGCAGATCGTACAGTAAGGAGGCGGCTAAATTTTGGCCGAGATACATTTTCTCGGGGTGGGCCACGATCAGGCCGGAATTGGAAAAAATTTCGGTATAGCCGTTCTGCGCCTGGATGCTGGGTTGGGAAACCATCTCCTGAAGCTTGTCCAGGACGATGTCGGAGGAAATGATGCCGATGAATTCCTCCTGGTGGATGATGGGAAAGATCAGGCTGGCCAGCATGACCGGATGGCCCTGCACATGATACGGATAAGGATCGGTGATGTATTCGTGTTTGGTGGCTTTCGGAACGATATACCAGTCGGCTATGTCAATATCATACAGAGGCTCGACCGCGATGCTGCCGCCCAGCTTGTTCCAATAGGGCGCAAATCGCCCCGTGTCGTCGTATTCAGGCTCGAGGCCGGCATAGCGGGCATCCTGGCCGTCAAGCGCGTCCGGATCATAGGCGATGCAAAAAGCGGTTATATACTCCTTGCGCGCCAGGGCGTTTTTGAGGATGTCGTTCATCATCCGGCGGTCGGTCAAGCCGTGGTCTTTGAGGGTCTCGAACACCGTAGCCAGCGTCTCGGAGGTCACCCGGGCCCCCTGCAGTTCCGCTTTGATCTCGTTTTTATATTTCTCGGCCACGGCGCCGGCCAGAATGAAGGCTTCTTTTCGGGCCATGTCCATGCTGCGGTTGGAAACTATCCAGATGACGGTCAGAAAGGAAAGCACCGCCACGGCCGTCACCATGGAGAATATTTTAGTTTTTATAGTCAAGTCTTTAAACATATCGATGGGACCACTCCTTTACAGGCTGACTTCCACCCCCGACTTAAGTGGCAAGTATAGCATAATAAGAGAATAAACCCAATTGGCAACTTAAATTTTTAAAATCAGCCGTTGATGGTTTTGAGCAGGGCCAGGGCTTTTTGCTGGCCGGCGGTGGGAGTGGTCGTCAAGGTGAAAGCGACCGGGTCGAGCCCTGTTTTCGCGGGAGCCTGACAGACGTTGCGGACGATGCCTGACAGATCGGCCAACAGGCTCTCGAAGCTGTGGACAATCGCCCCGCCGGCGGCTTTCTTCTTGGCGCTTGCAGATTTTCGGGCCGGCGCCCCGGGGTCGCACGTCGGTTCCAGAGCCTGTTCTTCATCGCTGAACAGCAGCTCGCGCCAGGCCTCCCGCATATGCCATTCAACGTAATACGAAAGCAGGCCCAGGAAAAGACGGGCCCTGGCGCGTCCCTCCAGGGGATGGTGAAGCGGGCGAATTTGCGGGCCCGCCATTTTCACCGTGCGGAAGGCGCGTTCCCCTGGCGGCAGCTTTTTATATCGGCGCACACATTCTTCGTCAGCCAGGCCGGCCTCGATTCGGGATTGCTTTTCCAGGAGCCAGTCCAGGGCCGAATCAAGATCATCATCGTCAACCCCTTCAAGGCCAAACTCGCAAGGCAGAGAGGTGGTCCGCCAAAACCTCGGCAGCGGGAATTGGAGGGCCAAAATACGGGCCGCAATCATGGCCAGGACCTGGTTCCGCCGCGGACTCGGCTGGGGATCAATCAGTTCAGCCATTTTCAAACGGCGCATGGCCTCCAGCACGGCTTCGACCTGGCCGTGGGTCTTGGATTCGACGATCTTGAAAGCCTCGCCGGGAGAAACAAACGTTTCGCCCTTCAGGTGGCGTCGCATCAGATTGATGAGGCCGGAGTCCAGGCAGGAAAGATTGGCCAGGGTGCGTTTTTTGACCCGGCCGTTTTCGTCGCGATACGATTCACGCAACAGGACGGCGGGCGGGGAATTGCGGTTTGGCACGGATTCGATATACATGGTTTAATAATAGCAGTACTA
>JAISFR010000112.1 GCA_031263565.1 Candidatus Adiutrix sp.
TGAATTCGTTTATATTTTACCTGGGGAGGTTATCATGGCCAAATTGAAAGGCAGCCAGACGGAAATAAATGTTATGACGGCTTTCGCCGGGGAATCTCAGGCCCGCAACCGCTACACCTACGCCGCTTCGGCGGCCAAAAAGGAAGGCTACGTCAAGATTTCCCAGATTTTCGAGGAAACCGCCGATCAGGAAAAAGAACACGCCAAACGCCTGTTCAAGTTCCTCGACAACCCCGAGGAAGTGACCATCAAGGCCGGCTACCCGGCTTTCGGGTATCCCGCCGACACCAAGGTGCACCTGGGCAACGCCGCCGCCGGGGAGCACCATGAATACACCGTGATGTATCCCGGCATGGCCAAGGTGGCCAAGGACGAAGGCTTTGCCGAGGTGGCCTCGGCCATGGAACATATCGCCACCGCCGAGCACTACCATGAAAGGCGTTTTCTGGAATACCTCGACGAACTCAAAAACGGCACCTATTTTAAAAGCCAAGCCCCCATTGTCTGGCGCTGCCTGAACTGCGGCTATATTCACGAAGGCCAGGAGCCGCCCAAGCTCTGCCCGGCCTGCGCCCATCCCACGGACTACTTTGAAGCCCTGTTTAACGTCGTTAAGCCTTAAAGGTTGTCCGGCGGCGCGGAAGGCGGCGCCGGGCTTTCCGGAACCAGAGTTATAATCGGAGGTCGACATGGCTGAAAGATACAGCATTTTCAAGTGTGAACCCTGCGGCGACATCATCGAGAGCCTCTACGACGGCGGCGGAACCGTCACCTGCTGCGGGAAGCCGGCCACCTTGATGGCGGCCGGCGCCGTTGACGCGTCCAGGGAAAAACATGTGCCGGTCATTTCGAAAATCCCCGGCGGCTACCAGGTCAAGGTCGGCTCGGCGACCCACCCGATGGAAGAAAAGCATTACATCATGTGGATCGACTTGCTCGCCGGCGACTACTGCCTGAGAAAATTCCTCAAGCCCGGCGAGGCGCCCGAGGCTGAATTCAAAACCGAGGCCGCCGAGGTCGCCGCCCGGGCCTACTGCAACCTTCACGGCCTCTGGCAAGCTACGGCCTGAGCTTCAAAAAGGAACCGACATGCTGTCCAAAAAAATGACCGGCACCCTGAACGCCCAGGTGGCGGCCGAGCTTTATTCCAGTTATCTCTATATGTCCATGAGCGCCTGGCTGCAGAACGAGGGGCACCCCGGCGCGGCCAAATGGATGGGCCTCCAGGCCCGGGAGGAAGTCTTCCACGCCGGCAAGTTCTACAACTATCTGCTGGACCGGGGCGGGGCGGTCAGGCTGGGGGCTATAGAGGCCCCGCCCGCCAAGTGGAAAAGCCCCCTGGAGGTCTTTGAGGCCGCCTACGCCCACGAGCAGAAGGTGACCGCCCTGATCGGCAATCTCATGACCCTGGCCAAAAGCGAGGGGGACCACGCTTCGGAAATCTTTCTGCAGTGGTTCGTCAGCGAACAGGTCGAAGAGGAGGCCGGCACCCTGGAGGTGGTCCAGAAGTATAAGCTGGCCGCCGGGCAGGGCCCCGGGCTCTTCATCATCGATCAGGAACTCGGGGCCCGGACCCTGAGCGCGGAAGTCAAAAACGCCCTGACCGGCGCCCCGCCCGCCGCGGATTGATCCGCGGACGGTCAGCCCTCCCGGAAACGGGAGGCCGGCGAGAGGCGCAGTTCCTCCGGGCCGAGTTCGGCCCGGAGGCCGCCCGGCAGGTCCAGGCCCCGGTGGCCGGGCCGCTCCAGCATCTCCAGAACGGTTTCGACGCTCTCAAAAGTCAGCGGCTCCCGGGCCCGGGGGCGCTGCCGCCAGATGAGCGACAGGGCCTCGTGGATCAGCCGCCGCCTTTCGGCCAGGCTCAAGCGCCGGAGCTTTCCTCGGTCCAGGCTTATATTTCCGGGGCCTGCCCTTAAAACCGCATCCGGCCAGAGCCGGGCCAGATGCTCCCGCCAAAAATCTTCTTCACCCCGCAGAATCTCAGCGCCGCGCCGGAGGGCCGCCCCCAGCCCGGGATTGAAACGCTCCAGAATCGGCCGCAGTTCCAGCCGCAGGGCGTTGCGGCGATAGCGCCGGTCCTGGTTGGAAAGGTCCTCCACCCAGGCGATCTCCCGGCCGGTCAGCCACTGGCGCAGTTCGGCCCGGCTGAAGGACAGGAGAGGCCGCAGCAGTTCCGGGCCCGGGCCGCCGCGCGCCAGGGGGCGGCGGGGGGGGATGCCGGCCAGGCCGCCCGGGCCGGACCCTTTCAGGAAATTCATTAAAATCGTTTCCACCTGGTCATCGGCCTGGTGGGCGGTCAGCAGCAGATCAGCCCCCCAGAGCCCGGCCGCCCGGGATAAAAAATCATAACGGGCCCGGCGGGCGGCCTCTTCCAGCCCCCGGCCCCGTTCCCTGGCCAGGGCCCGGACATCGCGGCTTTCGCTGAAAAAGGCGATGTTCAGCCGGCGGGCCGCCTTTTCCGCAAAATCGAGATCGGCCGCCGCCTGGCCCCGCAGTTGATGGTTGAGGTGGGCGGCGGCCAGTTGTTCCGGCGGCAGAAGCCCGGCCATCAGGTGGAGAAGGGCCGTGGAATCCAGGCCGCCGGAAAAGGCCACCAGAAAGCGGCGCGCCGGCCAGTCGGGGCGGAGCCGGTTCAGCCGCTCCCGAAAAGCTTCCGGCAGCCCCGGACTCACGCCTTCTCCGGAGACCTTGGCGGCGCGGGGGAACGGCGGCGCCGCCGGCCGTAAAAAATCAGCCAGAGCCCCAGGACCAGGGCCGGCCAGAACACGGCCGGCAGCCAGAAGAACAGCCGGGCGGAAATGCGGCTCAGGATCAGGCTTTGAACCGGAGACCGGAAGGGCCGGGCCAGGGCCTGGCCGTCGAGCAGCCAGTGAACGGCCGCCGAACAGAATTCGCGGTTGCCGGGCTGGCCCCAGAAACCGTTGGCGGCCAGGTCGGAATCGGCCAGGGCCAGAAGGCGTCCCCCGCCTTCCAGTTCCACGGCCACGGCCAGCACCAGCGGACCGGGCCGGTCGCTGTCCGCCTGGTAACGGGGGTCGCCCCGGGCCAGGGAGGCCGGATCGGTCTCCAGCCAGGAGGCGGGTGAGGAAGTCGCCAGGGCGTAAGAAACGGCCGGCGGACCGGCCGGCCCCTCCCCGGCGCGCTGAAAGGCCCCGACCAGGGGCCAGAGTATGGGGCGGGACAAGCCCCTGGTCAGGGCATGGGGCGCGTAATCGTGGCTGACCACGAAACTGTCGCCGGTGCCGGCCAGGGTCGTTTCCGGATCCAGGACCAGCCCCTCCGGCCGGCTCAGACCGAAGAGGGCCCAGAAATCAGGGCTCACGGTCACGGTCAGGGGGTCGGTCATCAGCAGCACTTTGCCGCCGCGCTTGAGGTAGTCCAGCAAAAGCGCCTCCCGGTCTTCGCCCAAAGGGGCCCGGGGGCCGGCCAGAACCAGGGCGGCCGCTTCCCCGGGGAGCGGCTGGCCTTCCGGCCAGTGATAATCCAGAACCGTCAGGCGCTGGCCGCCCAAATCCCCGGCCCACTGGCTCAGGCCGCCCGGCCCGCGGTCCTGGGCCAGTTTTTCCCCGAAAGTGTTGAGAAAATAGATGAGGCGGCGCTGGGGCCGGATCAGGCGGCTCAGGGCGCTGTTGAGCGTTTCCTCGTTGACCGGCGAGATGTTTTCCCAGAAATTTTCAGCGGCCAGCTCGGCCACGTCCGGCCTCGCCAGCCGGGGCCCGTCCGGGCCCCCGGCCGCTTCGGTCTGGGGGTTGAGGTAGGTGACGCTGATCAGGCCGCCGCTGTGCTTTTCATAGTGCCGCATCAATTCCCGAACCGGGCCCAGGCGGGGGTTTTGGGGGCCCATATGCACCGTGATCCGCAGCGGCTGATCCAGGCGGCCCAGGATTTCCAGGGTTTCAGGGGCCGGGGAGCGGACGCGGTCGCGGCTGAAATCAAAGGCCGGCAGAAAATTCATTCGGCCCAGGGCCAGGGCCAGGGCCAGGCTGGGCATCAGGGCCAGAAAGGCCCGCAGCCGGCCGCGCCCCAAAGGCGAGCCCGTGGCGCGGCCCAGGGCGCGCCAGGCCTCCCCGCCGGCCAGGACGGCCAGCCCGGCGGCCAGGGCCAGGGGCAGAACCGTGAAGCCCAAAAAGTCGGGCGCGGCCAGATGGCCGAGGCCGGCGCAGGGCATCAGGAGCAGGGACAGGATCAGGCAGAGACGGCGGCTTCCGTTCATGTTTCAGTCCGTCCCGCCGCTGCGGCGCAGGGCCAGCATCAGCCGGGCGTTGAAGAGGGCCGTCAGGGTCAGGAAAACGAAAAAGAGAAAATCATTGAGATCGGCCTGGCCCAGAACCGCCCGGCCCACCCGGGGGGCGAAGGCCAGGCCCTGCCAGATCAGGCCCCAGCCGCTGTCGCTGTAGGGCGCCGCCCAGCCCAGCACCCACATCAGGCCCAAAAGGCCCAGGGTCCCCAGGCCGGCCCCCACCGGCGAGGAAAAGGCGGCCGAAGCCCAGAGCCCCGCGGCGGCGAAGAAGGAGGCCAGGAAAAAGAGGGCCAGGGCGGCGATCAGCAATATGGGCCAGGTCCCCACGCCGAGCGGCAGAAGGGCCGCAAAGGGCGCCAGGGCCAGAAGGCAGAGCAGGCAGAGGCTGAGCCAGGCGGCCAGATACTGGCCCGCGATCAGCGGCAGGCCGTCCACCGGCAGGGTCTGGAAAAAATCCAGGTGCCCGCCCCGGCGGCCGGCCGACAGGGACCGCATGGTCACCAGGGGGGTGACCAGCATCAGAACCAGGGGAATATGGGTCAGCCCCTGGGAGAAAAGGGCCGGGGAGGCGTCCAGGCTCAGGCCCCGGGCGGTGGCGGCCAGGCTGTCCACAATATAGCCGGCCGCGCTGTTGTAGAAGAAAAAACCCAGAAGGCCCAGAAAGACCAGCAGGGCCGCCCCGGCCGGAGCCCCGCCCCAGAAGCTTTTCAGCTCGGCCGCGGCCACGGCCCGGGCTGTTTTCCAGAGACCGGGCCGGGTCATGGCCGGGCCTCCCCGATCAGGGCCAGATATTGGCGGCGCAGGGCGGTCTCGCCGGGCCGGCACCCTTCCGGCCGGCGGTCCCAGGGTCCGCCGGCGGCCAGCCGGCCGTGGGCCAGCACCAGGACCTCTTCGGTCAGTTCGTAAAGTTCCCCCAGGATATGGCTGGAAAGCAAGAGAGTGACCGAGGGGGGCAGGGCCGTCAAAAGAGCGGCCAGCCGGCCGGCTTCCTCGGGGTCCAGGCCGCTGCCGGGCTCGTCCAGGATGAGAAAGTCCGGCGCCCCCAGAAGGGCCGAGGCCAGGGCGGCCCGGCGCCGCTGGCCCTGCGAGAGCAGGCCCGCCGGCCGGGAGTAGAAGGCCGCCAGGCTCAGGCCGTCCACCAGGCGTTCTTCTTCCGCGGCCCGCTGGGTCCGGCTCAGGCCGCGCAGGCCGGCGGCCAGGAGCAGATGCTCGCGAACGGTCAGATCGGCGATCAAAGGCGCCCCTTCCGGCAGCAAGCCCAGGCCGGCCCTGGTCCGGGCCGGATCCCGCCAGGGTTCCCGGCCGTCCACCAGCACCCGGCCCCGGTCGGGGCGCAGCACGCCGGCCAGGAGGCGCAGCAGGGTGCTCTTGCCGGCCCCGTTGGGGCCCAGCAGCGCGTAGCGGCCGCCGCGTTTCAGTTCCAGGGAGACGTCCTGGAAGACGACCAGGTCCCCGAAATATTTGGCCGTTTGTTCAAGAGAGGCCCTGTTCATGCCCCGGCCCCCAAGGCTCAGACGTCCAGTTCCCGGACGTTGAGGGCGTTTTCCTGGATGAAATCCCGCCGGGGCTCGACCTTGTCGCCCATCAGAATGGTGAAGATGTCATCGGCTTCCATGGCGTCGGAGACCTTGACCTGAAGGAAGGTGCGCCTTTCCGGGTCCATGGTGGTCTCCCAGAGCTGGGACGGGTTCATCTCGCCCAGGCCTTTGTAGCGCTGAACCCGCAGGCCTTTCTGGCCGGCGCTTTCCACGTCGGCCAGGAAGGACTCGTTGTCTTCGACCTGGTAGCCCTTGTCCCTATGGGTGATGGTATAGGGCAGAAGAGCGGCGGAATCGATCTGGCGCCGCAGGGCGAAAAGTTTCTTGACCGTCTCGCTGGCCAGGAGATCCCGGTTCAAAGTCAGCTTTTTGTGCTGGTTGTGGACCGAGGTCACCAAAAGCTTGAAGCCGGGGTCTTCGAGCTCCAGGTGGCGGTCCTCGTCGCCGGGGCCGGGGCCGTTTTCTCCGCCGCCGGCCGCCGGCCGCCCGGCTTCCGGAAAATCGGGCCCTTCCACCTTCAGGCCGGCGGCCCTCAAGGCCGCGGCCAGGCGGAGAGTCCAGTCGCGGCTGATGAAGCCGGCCTCGTCATTGGTGAAAAATTTGAACAGCTGCGGCCAGAGCGCCCGGGGGAAGCCCCGGCGGCTGACCCGGTCCAAGTGGTCCCGATAGGCGATGTGGCTGGCGATGAACTGTTCCAGTTTTGCTCCGGAGAGGGCGTTGCCGGCCGAGTCGTTCAGCGTCCGGTCCTCCAGGTAGCGGTTCATGGTGAAGAGCCGCATCTCGGCTTCGTTTTTGAGGTAGAGGTCCTTTTTCCCGGTTTTCACCCCGTAGAGGGGCGGCTGGGCGATGTAGAGGTGCCCGCGCTCGATGAGTTCCGGCATCTGACGGTAGAAGAAGGTCAGCAGAAGGGTGCGGATATGGGCGCCGTCCACGTCGGCGTCGGTCATGATGACCACCTTGTGGTAGCGCAGGTTTTCCACCTTCAGGTCGGCCGCGCCGGCCGGGCCGATGCCGGTGCCCAGGGCGGTGATGATGTTGCGGATGTCGTTGGAGCTGACCATGCGGTCGAAGCGGGCCCGCTCGACGTTGAGGATCTTGCCGCGCAGCGGCAGGATGGCCTGGAATTTTCTGTCCCGGCCCTGCTTGGCGCTGCCGCCGGCCGAGTCGCCCTCCACCAGGTAGATCTCGCACTTGGCGGGGTCTTTTTCCTGGCAGTCGGCCAGCTTGCCCGAGAGGGAATGCCCGGAGAGGGCCCCTTTGCTGCGGGCCATTTCCCGGGCCTTGCGGGCCGCTTCCCGGGCCCGGGCGGCGTCGACCACCTTGGTGACGATCTTCCTGGCCACGGCCGGGTTTTCTTCGAAATAGGTGGACAGGCGCTCATAGACCAGGGTGTCCACCAGGCCCTTGACCACGGCGTTGCCCAGCTTGGCTTTGGTCTGGCCCTCGAACTGGGGTTCGGGGATGCGGATGGAAATGACCGCGGCCAGGCCTTCGCGCACGTCGTCGCCGTCCAGGCCGCTGATCTTGAGGTTCTTGGGGAGGTTGGCCGAGGTCAGGTACTGATTGACGGCCCGGGTCAGGGCGGCCTTGAAGCCGGTCAGATGGGTGCCGCCCTCCACGGTGTTGATGTTGTTGGCGAAAGAGAGGGACTGCTCGGTGTAGCTGTCGTTGTACTGAAGGGCCACCTCGACCTGGATATTGTCGTTCTGGCCTTCGAGATAAACGGGCCTGTCGTGCAGGGGGGTCTTCTGGCGGTTCATGTACTGGACGAATTCAATCAGGCCGCCTTTGTAGTGGAATTCCTGAAATTCGTCGGTGCGCTCGTCGCGGATGGAGATGTAGAGCCCCTTGTTGAGAAAGGCCAGCTCGCGCAGGCGGCGGGCCAGGAGGCCGAACTCGAATTCCGTGGTTTCGAATATTTCCGGATCGGGCTTGAAATGGACCGTGGTCCCGGTCTTCTTGGCCTTGTCCCGTTTTTCCAGGCCGGTGACCGGAATGCCGCGCTCATAGCGCTGGTAATAGCGCTGGCCGTCTTTTTTGACTTCCACTTCCAGGAATTCCGACAGGGCGTTGACCACCGAGACGCCCACCCCGTGAAGGCCGCCGGAGACCTGGTAGGTCTTTTTGTCGAACTTGCCGCCGGCGTGCAGCTTGGTCATGACCACCTGGACCCCCGGCACCTTTTCAGTGGGGTGGATGTCGACGGGGATGCCCCGGCCGTTGTCCTTGACCCGGACCGTGCCGGCCGGGGTGACGGTCACCTCGATGCGGTCGCAGTAGCCGGCCATGGCCTCGTCGATGGAGTTGTCGACCACCTCGTAGACCAGGTGGTGCAGCCCCTGGGAGGAAACGCTGCCTATATACATCGAGGGGCGCTTGCGCACCGCCTCCAGACCTTCGAGAATCTGAATGTTGCCTGAACTGTAATCGTTGCTGCTGGCGGGATTAACCGACATTAAATACCTCTTTCCAAAACCGGGGTTTGACCGCGGCCGCCTTCGGCCCGGTCAGATTCTCATGGACATGATGACGCCGCTGTAGCCGGGGTCTTCGGCGGCGGTCAGAAGGGCCGGTTTTTCGGCGTCGAAAAGGCTGATCTTGATTTTGGCGCTGGCCAGGGCGCTGAGGGCCTCGATGAAAAAGCGGGGGTTGAAGCCGGCTTCCAGGGGCGGGCCGTCGTATTCCACGGCCAGCGATTCCTCGGCCTGGCCCAGGTCGGGGGTCATGGAGGAGATGGTCAACTGGCCCGGCCCGATCTTGAACTTGACGGCCTTATAATCGTCGGAACTCATGGTGGCGATGCGCTTTAAGGCTTCCAGGAGGTCCTTGCGGGGGGCCGTCAGGTGCTTGTCGTTGTCCTTGGGGATGACCATGTTGTAGTCCGGGAAGCGGCCGTCCAGAAGGCGCATGACCAGGACCGAGGCGGCGCCCCGGGCCACCAGGCTGCTGGAGGTGACCCCCAGCCTGACCATCTCGCTGCCCTCGGCCAGGCGGCGCAGTTCGGCCAGGCCCTTCTTGGAGATCAGGACGCCCCTGAGCAGCTCGAGGCTGGCCAGCTCGGGGGTGTAGAGGCCGGCCAGGTTCAGGCGGTGGCCGTCGGTGGAGACCAGGCGCAGGCTGAGGCGGCCCTCGTATTCCACTTTTTCCACATAGACCCCGGACAGGTTGTAGCGGGTCTCTTCCATGGCCACCGAAAAGATGGTCTTGTCGATGACCCCGGCCAGGGCCGGGCCTTCGAGGTCGATATACTGGATGTTGTCCACCGCCGGCATCTGGGGGAAGTCGGCCGGGGACAGGCCGTAGATCTGGGTGCTGAACTGGCCGGCCGAGAGGCCCAGGCTGAAGTTGGGCGCCTCGCTGAGGCTGACCTCGTCGGCGTTCAGCAGGCGGACGACCTCGTTGAATTTCTTGGCCGGCACGGTCAGGCGGCCGGCTTCGCCGACTTCGGCCGGATAGGAGCCCTGAAAGCTGATTTCCATGTCGGTGGCCGTCAGCCTGAGTTCCCCGCCCTCGGCCTCCAGGAGAATGTTGGACAGAATGGGCATGGAACTGCGCTTTTCGGCGATGGCGCTGGTCTGCCCCACCCCTCTGGCCAGGTCGTCTTTTTTGATTTTGAGCGCCAGCATCTCGAATCCTCCTTGGAAATACTTGGAATGGCCTATCAATGGCCTATCTTGTGGGAGCCGCCTTTCGAACTACTTAGTATAGCATATCGGCCGGGAAAAGGCCAGATTTTGCGGAAAGATTTCTGGGGAAAGGTTAACTTCAAAAACAGGTCAAGCCTTGTTTTCACTTCCCGCTTCGAGTATCTTATAGCGCTTTAAATTTCGCTTGGACGATTTTATTATTCCAAAAACCGGCTCCGCCGCCGGCTTGCGCGGGCTTATAGGTCCGTCGCCCGTCGGCGGTCTTCAGTCTGTGGGCCATCCGCGCCGCGGCTCCCGCTTCGGCGTCGATTTCCCGGCCGGCTCCGGTTTTGGCAAATAACAGTTAAATGATTCTCCGCGCCGGGCCGCGCAGTGTAATGCGGCCGGCGTCATGGGGTTTGGGGATAATCGAATGGGAGAAACCTACGGATACGTCCGCGTATCCAGCATTGACCAGAATGAAAGCCGTCAGCGTATGGCCATGTGCGAACATTCCATTGCGGAAGAGCGTATCTATATTGATAAAATATCGGGAAAAGATTTCCACCGGCCGCAGTACCAGGCCATGCTGAAGCATCTGAAACCCGGGGACCAGCTTTGCATCACCAGCATCGACCGGCTGGGGCGCAACTATGAGGAGATTCAGAGACAGTGGCGCCTCCTCAGCAGAGACATGGAGGTGGATATTCTGGTTCTGGATATGCCGCTGCTTGATACCCGCCGCGACAAGGACCTGCTGGGCACGTTCATTGCCGATTTGGTGCTTCAAGTGCTGTCGTTTGTCGCTCAGAACGAGCGGGAAAACATCCGCAGGAGGCAGGCCGAGGGCATTGCCGCCGCAAAGGTCAGCGGCATTCGTTTTGGCCGCGAGCCGAAGCCGCTGCCTTCAGGCTTTTCAGGAGCATACGAACTTTGGAGAAAAGGTGGAATTTCCGCTTCTGAAGCGGCCAAGCGCTGTGGAATGGCTCGTTCAACTTTCCGCTATCGGGCGGCGATATTCGAGAAAGACAAACTATGACCCTGCCCAAAGAGCGTACTTTTTGGGCACCCCCCATTTTACCAATTCCGTGTTGGAAAATTAACAGAAAACAGCTTTAAATTCAAGCGGAAAATTTTTACCCTACCTGCCTCGCCTCACCTGGCCAAAAAGTACACCTTTTCGCCACCTCCCTTTTTACTCACAAGGAACAAATTTTTAAGGCAGTAAAATTAGGCAGTTACCGATGCGTAAAAATTTGCTCCTTTCCTTCAAATCTCCGCCGGAGCGCGGGGACCCTTGCTATTCGGGCATCTACCCTGGAGAGGGTTCATGATGAGCGCCATTTGTGCGGGGAGGGAAGATGAGTTCAGATTGTGATGATTCCAGTAATCGGCGAGGGAGTAAAATATCGATTGTCTTGCCAACATATAATGGTTCACGATGGCTGGCCGATTCCATCGAAAGCGTGCTGCGGCAAACGGAAGAAGATTGGGAATTAATCGTTGTAAATGATTGCTCCACCGACAAGACGCTGGAAATTGCGGAGAGGTATGCCCGTCAAGACCCCAGGATCAAAGTCCGCTCCAATGCGACAAATAAAAAGCTCCCCGCTTCGCTGAATATAGGCTTTTCCCACGCGGTCGGGTCATACCGCACCTGGACCAGCGACGACAACATGTTCAAGCCGAACGCACTGTCGGTAATGGCCGGCTACCTAGATGCCCATCCTCACATCGATATGGTCTCGGCCCGCATGGACATCATCAACGAGGACGGCACATTCAAAGAATCCTTCTTGGAGCGGGCAGGGCGCAAGCCGGTGCGATTGTCGTACATATGCAATATCGGAGCCGCGTTCATGTACCGGACGGCGGTTGCGGAGAAAATAGGCGGCTACAACGAAGATCGTTTCTGCGCGGAGGATTATGATTACTGGTGCCGAATCGCGCTGGCCGGCGCCATCGCCTACATCAACGACAATGTTTATCTTTACCGTGAAAACTCTCAATCGCTGACCGCGACTCAAAAAGAGCGCGTCATGGAAAAAAGCGCCATCATCAAAAATGAGTATAAACAGCAGTTTGTTGAACGTTTCAAGCTGACCTGGTGGCAACGGGAAAAATTGGAATATCTGATTGATAAAACAAAATTCAGGAAAACGTTTGTTTTGTTTTGGTTGAGAAGCAGGTTCTGTGAATTATTCTGTGGAGCCTTCTTTTTCTGGAACCGCAAACTGAGAAGAAGATTCCGGACGATCATGGGGGCCGTCAAAATATGAAACATCCCGAAAGCGTATCGCGGAAGAAGAAGATACTTGTCGTGCTCGGAACGCGGCCGGAAGCCATAAAACTGGCTCCCGTGATTCTGGAGCTGCGCAAAAACGCGGAGTACGACGTTTTTGTTTGCAACACGGAACAGCAAAAGGAATTGTCGAATCAAACGCTGGATTTCTTGGGAATCAGGGCGAATTTCAACCTGAACGCCATGCTGGCGAACCAAACCCTGGCGACGGTTCAATCGCGAATTCTGGCCTCCCTGTCGGTGGTGTATGCGGTAAACGACTTTGACGCGACAGTGGTTCAGGGCGACACCATGAGCATGTTTTGCGGCGCGCTGGTCTCGTTTTACGGCGGGATACCCGTGTTCCATGTCGAGGCGGGGCTGCGCAGCCATGACTTGTTCGAGCCGTTTCCCGAAGAGGCCATGCGGCAGATGACCTCCCGCATGGCGGCTTTGCATTTCGCGCCGACGCAACTGGCTGTCGAGTCATTAATGCGGGAAAATATTGATCCGGAAAAAATCGCCCTTACCGGAAACACCGTCATCGACGCGCTGTCATGCCTGTCGCCGAAAACCGTTGAAGCGGCACGCGGGGCATTGATGGACAAAGGCGTTGATCCATCCGACAAACTGGTCTTGCTGACAGTCCACCGCCGGGAAAACCACGGCGGGAGGCTTGAAAGCATTCTATCGGCGATAACCGATTTGGCCGCGGCATTCCACGATCACCAGTTCATTCTGCCCGTTCATCCGAACCCGAATGTGAAGACCAGAATCCATGACGTGCTCGGGACGCGGCGGAATGTTGTTTTGACGGCGCCGCTGAATTATCCGGAACTTGTATGGATCATGAAAGAGGCGAAACTTGTGCTGACCGACAGCGGCGGAATTCAGGAGGAGGCTCCGACGTTCGGCGTGCCTGTGCTGGTGATGCGGTATGAAACGGAACGGACCGAAGGGGTCGCGGCCGGGTACGCGAAACTGGTCGGAGCGGACTGCCGTAAAATTGTCGCCGAAGCGGCGGCGGTGCTGTCAAAGCCGAAATCCGCAACCCGCCTGGACGGCAATAAAAATCCATACGGCGACGGCCATGCCGCGAAGAAAATCGCAATGAGAATAGAAGGGTTTTGGAAATGAAAAGATTTTTGCGCCCCATGGAGACAGTATTGACTGTTCGCCCGCTCAGAAGATGGCTTAGGCGCAAAATAATTTCATCAAAAATCTTGAAGGCGGCCAGTAAATCAGAGCGCCCGGTCATAATATATGTGAGCGATTTTGATTTCACATATCCATTGGTGCAACGGCCTCATCAGATGCTTCGTCTTTTGGCAAAAGCGGGATATCCGGTTACATGCTGCGCCAATATAAAACATCTCCAAAAGGATGTGGATAATCTATACCTGATTCCCGATGCCGTATTAAGACCTCTGATAGACAATGAAGAACTTGATAAAATCCTTTTCTTCAGCAACGGCACGCCAATTGCGGATTATAGAATCAAGGATGGTTGCGTATCTTTTTATGAAATTATAGATGATTACGAATTATTCGGCAATGAAGAGCATGTTAAAAACCGCATAGCAATGTTCAAAAAAATCACAAACCTGCCCAACACATGGACTCTGGTTTCCGCCAACACGCTCTATGACAAAGCTGTTGAATATGGCGCACCGAAAGAGAGAATTGTTTTCAGCAAAAATGCGGTGAATATTGAAGATTTTTGCAGTCCGCCATTGATAATTCCTCAGGCCATGAAATCAATTGTCGCCAAAGGGAAGCCGATCATAGGATATTATGGCGCCCTGACTGTCAGGTGGTTCGATTTTGATCTTATGCTCGAATTGCTTCGTCTGCATCCGGAATGGGAATTTGTTTTCATCGGCTTGATATACAATGATCCAAAAACACAAGAGGAAACGGAAGAACGAATTGCCAATTTGCGGAAATATGAGAATTTTACATATATTCCGCCAATCAAGTATGAAGAAATTCCATCGTATGCATACAATTTCTCCGTTGCGGTGATTCCG
>JAISFR010000130.1 GCA_031263565.1 Candidatus Adiutrix sp.
AAAGCTGACGGATATAGTGGGTTCGCGTTCGGTGACGATAGAGGTGAGCGCGAGTGGTTCTTCGTATCCTGATGTGAGCAAGAGTTTTGCCTTTGGGGATGGCCCCTTGTCGGTGTTCAGGAAAGTGCTCAATGCCAATGAGGGCCGACAATGGGCCACCGCTGCCGGGGCGAAGGATGCCGGTATCTCGCTGGACACCACCGGATGGGGCGATTTCAACGCTGGCGGCACAAATTTTCCGGCTGTTGATTTCGCTGAAGGTTTCCGTCCAGTCAATACCGGTTTTACTTATGGCGGCAGTTCAGGAGCCTGGACGGCGACATTCCCGAGTGGTTGGACAGCCACAGAAATAGCTTTTGGCTATCAGGCTAATTATGCGGAAGGTTCTAAATTGCCTAAAGTTGCTCAGTTGCAGGCGGTGGCCAAGATGACCGGCAAGGGTGCGGCTTTTGCGGCTGGTTGGCCGGATGATAATTCGAATTATGGTTGGTACGTATATTGGTCCGGCGAGGTGTTCTTCGTCGGCGACGACGGCCGCTTCTACGCCCGGGTCGTCGACCTCGGGGGCGGCGGCGACGGTTGGACCGGCGTCGTCTACGTCTTCCCCGTCGCTGTCGGCGTGCTTCCGTAAGGGTTAATTTTAAATAGTCTTTTTACCTTTCGCCCAAAGGGCGTGTTGCTTTTAGTTTTGTCTTTATTTGCCTTTGTTTGGTTTTTTAAAAAGCCACCACGCAGTGGTCGGCCGCAAATTTTAAAATTTTAGGGATAGTATTTCACCTTTTTGCGGCCTGAATAGGGAAGTAAATTTGTGGGGCGGAAGCGAAAATTAAATTCCTATTATGAAATACGGGGAGCCAAAAACCATTATTCCTTTGGCCCTCCGGCGCATTATTCCAGGCTTTCCAGGGCCGTCATGGCTTCTTCCCAGGACTTTTCCAGTTCCCGGCTCTCCTCGGTCAGGGCCTGAAATTCCCGATTGATGGCCCTGGCTTTTTCACCGTCCTGGTAGGTGGCCGGGTCGGCCATCAGGCGGCCCAGTTCATCCCGGCGGCCGGCAATCTCGGCCAGACGCCTCTCGCTGTCCTCCACCAGTTTTTTCAGGGGGCGGCGCCGGGCGCTCAATTCCTTGCGGGCCTGGGCCTCCTGCTTGCGGCTCTCTTTTTTCGACTCGGCCCGAATTTCGTCAGGCTGGTCGCCCCCAGCCCCTTCGCCCAGGTCGGGCCGGGGCGCCCGCTGCCCGGTTTCGGCCGGGCCCTTGAGCCACATGGACTGGTAATCGTCATAATCCCCGGGAAAGACTTCCAGGCGGCCGCTTTCAATGACGCCCACGCTGCGGCAGAGGCTGTTGATGAGATGGCGGTCATGGCTGATGAGCACCAGGGTGCCTTCGAAATCGGCCAGGGCGTCTTCCAGCATCTGGCGGCCGGGGATGTCGAGGTGGTTGGTGGGTTCGTCCAGCAAAAGCAGGTTGGGGGCCCCGAGCATGATCTTGGCCAGGGCCACCCGGGCTTTTTCGCCTCCCGAGAGCACGGCCACTTTTTTAAAGACGTCCTCCCCGGAGAAAAGGAAGGCCCCCAGAACCGAACGCAAGGGGCCCTGGCCCAGGTCCCCGGCCACGGTGGCCAGTTCCTCCAGAAGGGTATGGGCCGGGTTGAGGCTGTCCATCTGGAACTGGGCGAAATAGCCCGGCTTGAGGCCCTGACCCAGGCGGCGGACCCCGCCGCTGACCGGCTCCAGCCCGGCCAGCATTTTCAGCAAGGTCGATTTGCCCCGGCCGTTGGGTCCGATCAGGGCCAGACGGTCGCCGCGCCGAAGCCGGAGATTGAGATCCCGATAGACTTCCACCTGGCCGTATTTTTTGCTGACCCCGATAAGCTCGGCCACCTGGTCCGGCCCCCGGGCCGGCTTGGGCAGGCGGAAATGGAAGTTCTGATCCTCCAGTCCTTCCGGGGGGGCCAGAAGATCCATTTTTTCCAGCATCCTCAGCCGGCTCTGGGCCCGCCGGGCGGTGGAGGCCCGCACCCGGTTGCGCTCGATGAACTTTTCGATCTGTTTGATGCGTTCCCGCTGGTTTTCAAAAGCCGCGGCCTCGGTGATCAGGCGCTGTTCCTTTTCCAGCAGAAACTGCTCGTAATTGCCCTGATAACTGTGGGCCCGCCCCTGGCGGACTTCGATTATCCTGTGGACTACATTGTTGAGAAAAACCCGGTCGTGGGAAACCAGCAGAAGGGCCGAGGCCGAGTTTTTCAGATAGCCCTCCAGCCAGAGCAGGCTGTCGAGGTCGAGGTGGTTGGTGGGTTCGTCCAGAACCAGGAGATCCGGGGAGGCCAGCAGAAGCCGGGCCAGGACGCCCCGCATCATCCAGCCCCCGGAAAACTGGCTCAGGTCGCGGCTGAAATCACTTTCCGCAAAACCCAGGCCGGAAAGGATTTTTTTGGCCTCGGCCTCTTTTTCCCAGCCGCCGAGGGATTCGAAGAGATGCATCAGGCGCCCCTGACGCCGGGCCAGTTCCATCAGCTCTTCGGCCTCGGCCCCGGCCGCGCTTTTTCGGGCCAGCTCTTCGCCCGCTTCGGCCAGTTCCCTTTCCACTTCCCGGAATTCTTCGGCCGTGTCCATGACCAGTTCCAGAAGGCTCAGGCCCCGGCGGCCCGGAAGTTCCTGGGGCAGATAGCCCAGCCGCAGGCCCCGGGCCCGGGTGATGGTTCCGGAATCGGGACTTTCCTGATCCATGATCAGGCGGATGATGGTGGTCTTGCCGGCGCCGTTGCGGCCCACCAGGCCGACCCGCTGGCCGGCGTTGAGGCTGAGGGTCACCCCGGTCAGGACGTCCTGACGTCCGTAAAAGCGGCTGACCTCCGAAAAACTGATCAGGGCCATCTGGGGCTCCTCGAAACGCGCATATTTTTTTGTGGGCAAAGGCCCCGGCGATCTGATACAATATCCGTGGCCCCGGCCCGTCAGGGCTGTCGAAAACAGCCCGGGCCGCAAGTAAAAAGCCCCTCACTTTATATTATATCGCCGGACAAAACTCAAGCCCGCCGGGAGGACGGTCCATGCCTGATGAAAGCACGCTGCCCTGGTACAAAAAGAAAAAATTCCAGGTGCCGCTGGCGGCCGTGATTGTACTGCTCTTTTTCAGCCTGTTCATCATGATCGTCAATTACCGCTTCCCCGGCTTCTTCAATCTGGCCGTTCAGCCCGACGGGACGGCGCTGGTTGAGGCCAGTTCCCTGGAAGATCCCCTGAAAGCCCCGCCCCGGGAATGGAAGAAAGGCCTGATGACCACCGACAGCCTCATCGCCATCGGGGACGGGCTCTTTTCCAACTGGCTGCCCAACGACAAAGTCTGGCCGACCATTCTGCTCGACAACCCGCAGAACTTCCAACTGGGCGCCCTGGAAATGCTGCGCTATACGTCGCGGGTCATGCGCGACAACCTGGCCCGCAGCGGCAACACCGACAAGATCGACCCGGACTGTGACGAGGCTTTCATCCTGCTGTCCAACGATCCCCTGAAATGGTATTTCCCCTCGGCGGAATCGCGTTTCAAAGGGGCTATGGACAAATACCGTTCCTATCGGAGCCGGCTGAACTCCGGTGAAGCCAGTTTCGTTCCCCGGGACGACAATCTTTCGGAACTGCTGCATCAATATGTCTCTCTTCTGGGGGCCATCAACACCCGCCTGGCCAACGCCCCGCGCCACCAGCGCCTGAAAGGCGGCCAGAGCGCCCTGGCCAAGGCCCCTGATACGGAAGCCGCCCCGGTCGGGACCGAAGCGCCGGCCGACGGCCCGGCGGAAAGCGGCGGGGAAGGGCAGTATGTGCCCTGGAATAAAATCGACGACAATTTTTACTATGCCCAGGGCGCGGCCTACGTGGTCCGGCAGATGATGGTGGCCGTCAAACACGACTTTTCGGAAGTCCTGGGCAACCGCAACGCCGCCGCCCAGGTCGACTATATCATTGAAGTTCTTAATCAGACTCAATTCGAGCCCGCTTTCGTGCTCAACGGCGATGTGGGCAGTCTGATGGCCAATCATTCCATGGAATTGCACTCGCTGCTGGAAAACGCCCGGCAGCGCATCCGCAATCTCAATGAAATGATCACCATAAACCGTCGGTCGTAAGGGCCTGCCAATAAACAATCTGGAGCGGAAGGGGAGCAGAGGTGGAGATCAAGGAAATTAGAGACAGGGCCAGGCAACTGGCCAAGGGGAGTTGCCGGGTCTGCCCGGTCTGTGACGGCCGGGTCTGTTCCGGCGAGGTGCCGGGCATGGGAGGCGCCGGCTCGGGAGTTTCGTTCCGCAACAATGTCGAGGCCCTGGCGGCTCTGCGCTTCAATACCCGCCTGGTGCACGAGGTGCGCGACCCCAACCTGGCCACCGAGATTCTGGGGCTCAAGTTCGCCGCCCCTATCATGATCGGTCCCATTGGCGGCATTTCCTTCAACCTCAACGACGCCATGCCGGAAAAGGATTATCAGGAGGCCGTGGTGGCCGGGGCTGAAGAGGCCGGCCTGGTGGCCGGCCTCCCGGACGCCGTGCCCCTGGCCGTCCTGGAGGCCGCCCTGGACATTGCCCGGCGTCACCCGAACCGGGGGGTGCCGTTCATCAAGCCCTGGGAGCCGGCGGATTTCGAGGCCAAGGTGGAAATGTGCGCCCGGGCCGGCTGCCGGGTCGTCGGCTGCGACCTGGACAGCATCGGCCTGATCACCCTCAGGAAGATGGGCCACCCGGCCTACGCCAAGAACCGCCGGGACCTGGCCGGCCTGAGCGACGCCGTCCATAGGCACGGCCTGAAGTTCATCATCAAGGGCCTGATGGTGGTCGAAGACGCCGTGGCCTGTCTGGAAGCCGGGGTGGACGCCATTGTGGTCAGCAACCACGGCGGGCGGGTGCTGGATTCGGTCCCGGGCACGGCCGAGGTGCTGCCGGCCCTGGCCGCCGCCGTGCGGGGGCGGATGGCCGTCATGGTCGACGGCGGGGTGCGCAGCGGGGTGGATGTCTTGAAGATGCTGGCCCTGGGCGCGGATTGCGTCATGGTCGGCCGGCCCTTTTCCATCGCGGCCGTCGGCGGCGGCCGGGAAGGCGTGGCCCTTTACGCCCGGACTTACGCCTCGCAGCTCTCCCAGGCCATGATCATGACCGGCTGCGCCGACGTCAGGGAGGCTGGTCTCCATCTGCTCTATGATTATTGAGACCAGGCGGGCCGACTGAACGGGCCGATAAAAAAATCCCGGTTTTTGGCGGAACCGGGATTTTTTATCGGCGATCCGGCGCTTTAAAATTCACTGCTTTGAGTGAATTTTAAAGCGGTCTAAGGTATTAGTACATGCCGCCCATGCCGCCCATGCCGCCGCCGCCCATGCCGCCGCCGGGCATGGCCATGGCCGGTTTTTCCTCTTTCTTCTCGGCGACCAGGCATTCGGTGGTCAGCAGCAGGGAAGAAACGGAGGCCGCGTTCTGGAGGGCGAAGCGGGTCACTTTGGCCGGGTCGATGACGCCGGCGGCCATCAGGTCTTCGTATTGGCCGCTTTCGGCGTTGAAGCCGTGGGCCTCTTTGAGGGCCTTGACTTTTTCGACGATGACGCTGCCTTCATGGCCGGCGTTGTTGGCGATCTGGCGCAGGGGCTCTTCCAGGGCCCGGCGGATGATGTTGATGCCCTGGGCGGCTTCGCCTTCGGCCTTGAGGCTGTCGAGGGCCGGCAGAGCCCGGACCAGGGCCACGCCGCCGCCGGGGACGATGCCTTCTTCCACGGCCGCACGGGTGGCGTTCAGGGCGTCTTCCACGCGGGCTTTCTTTTCCTTCATCTCAACTTCGGTGGCCGCGCCGACATTGATGACGGCCACGCCGCCGATGAGTTTGGCCAGGCGTTCCTGCAGCTTTTCGCGGTCATAATCGCTGGTGGTCTCTTCGATCTGGGCGCGGATCTGCTTGACCCGGCCTTCCAGGGCGGCTTTGGCGCCGGCGCCGTCGACGATGGTGGTGTTGTCCTTGTCGACGTTGATCTTCTTGGCCTGGCCCAGGTCCTTGATGGTGATGCTTTCCAGCTTGATGCCCAGGTCCTCGCTGATGACCTTGCCGCCGGTCAGGATGGCGATGTCTTCCAGCATGGCCTTGCGGCGGTCGCCGAAGCCGGGGGCCTTGACGGCGCAGGTGTTCAGGGTGCCGCGCAGCTTGTTGACCACCAGGGTGGCCAGGGCTTCGCCGTCGACGTCTTCAGCGATGATCAGAAGCGGGCGGCCCTGCTTGGCGATCTGTTCCAGGATCGGCAGCATGTCTTTCATGTTGCTGATCTTTTTTTCCACCAGCAGAATGTAGGCCTCGTCGAGATGGGCGACCATCTTTTCGGGATCGGTGACGAAATAGGGGGAGAGGTAGCCGCGGTCAAACTGCATGCCTTCGACCACTTCCAGGGTGGTTTCCATGCTTTTGGCTTCTTCCACGGTGATGACGCCTTCTTTGCCGACCTTGTCCATGGCCTCGGCGATGATGTTGCCGATGGTGGCGTCGTTGTTGGCGCTGATGGTGCCGACCTGGGCGATTTCCTTCTGGTTCTTGGTGGCCTTGCTCATTTTCTTGAGCTCATTGGTCACCGCCTCCACGGCCGCGTCGATGCCGCGCTTAAGGGCCATGGGGTTCAGGCCCGCGGCCACCAGCTTCTGGCCTTCGCGGTAGATGGCCTGAGCCAGGACGGTGGCGGTGGTGGTGCCGTCGCCGGCCACGTCGGAAGTCTTGGAGGCCACTTCCTTGACCATCTGGGCGCCCATGTTTTCGAACTTGTCGTCAAGCTCGATTTCCTTGGCCACGGTCACGCCGTCCTTGGTTATGTTGGGGGCGCCGAAGGTTTTTTCCAAAATGACGTTGCGTCCCCTGGGCCCCATGGTCACCTTGACCGCGTCGGCCAGGGTGTCGACGCCGCGCATAATGGCTTCGCGGGCCTTGACGTTGTATCTGATCTCTTTAGCTGCCATGAGAGTTTTCTCCTTGATTGGAATTTATTTGATGATAACGGTCGGGGCTCGGATTCAGACCCGGAACGTCCGGACGGCTGAAATAGATAAAGGCCGGCCGGTCGCCTGGTTAAGCGGCCCGTCAGCCTCCGAAAACGCCGAAAATGTCGTCTTCGCGCAGGATGAGGTATTCTTCGCCGTCAAGCTTGATTTCCGTGCCGGCGTATTTGCCGAAGAGCACGGTTTCGCCGACCTTGACCGCCGGGGTGATGCGGGTGCCGTTATCCAGAAGTTTACCCTCGCCAATGGCCACAACTTTGCCCTGCTGGGGTTTTTCCTTGGCGGTATCAGGGATGATGATGCCGCCTTTGGTGGTTTCTTCCTCTTCCAGGCGTTTGACCAGGACGCGGTCCGACAAAGGACGAACGTTCATGTCGCTAGCTCCTTTCCTATGGTTCAGTTTAATAGGCCCTGGGGCTTGGCCCCGGGCGAAACTATATTTAGCACTCCGGGTGCGAGTCTGCTAACGGAAGTAAATATAACCATTGGCAGCCGTCTGTCAAGCGCCTGGCAAAATTTTTTTGAATCCGCGGCCACTCCGGGGCTTGTGAGGCTCTCTGGAGTGAAAAAAGAGGTCCAGCTCGCGCGAGCTTGGCCTGAGCTTCCAGGTTCACGGAAATTTATGCCGTCCTGGAGGAAAAAGCTGCCGGATTAGTCAGGCGGAAATAGAGCCGAATAGCGCTTCGGCCTGAATTAAGCAAGCCTTATCAGCTAATTGTCGTCTCTACATTTTTGGCATGTTGATTGCTTTATCACTGGCCGGGCGGTTCGGCGACGTCCGCCGGCTTTTTAACACCAGATAGGGAGGCGCATCATGCCCATGATCATTAAAAAGGACTGGCTGACCATCGGCGAAGTGTCCGAGCTCACCGGAGTCCCCATCCACACTCTGCGTTACTGGGAAAGCGAGTTCGACGGCTACTTCAGCCCCTTGCGCACTTCCGGCCGCCAGAGACGTTACGACGAGGAGGCCGTGGGCCGGGTGCTGGAGATCAAGACTCTTTTGAAAGAGGAAAAATACAGCATTGCCGGGGCCCGCCAGGTTCTGTCGCGCAAGATGGATCTTGGCGAAGCCCTGCTGGGCGGTTTCGTCCAGGAGAGTCAGAATCAGGGCTTGCCGGCCGCCATGGCGCTGTCCGGTCCCGGCAACGTTAATTGAAGCCGCGGCCCGGCTTCAGCCCTCTGGGCCGCCGCCGGGCGCCTTGAACTGATCTTGAAGCTGTTGCCCGCTTGTAATCCGCGTCCGGTGAACAGCTTTTGCGGCAACGCTCAGCCCCGGTGGATGTTGGCGCATCCAACGGGGTTTTTAATTTTTCCGCGGCCGAAAATTTCCCTGTGAAAGCCTCGCCCGATGACTCACAATAGCACAGAAATGCCCCATGTCAAGTCGCTTCTGACAACCGGAAACAATTGCCGGTACTGCATATTATCTGATATTATCCTGCTTATTGACTTACCTTTAGTTTAAGTGTAACCTGGGCGGGTAACCAATGTTTAATTGTCCACCTGATATTTTGTTTTGTTTGAAAAATGTCGACCAGGTCTCGACTAATCAGCGATGATGAAGAACTGCTGCTGATATTCGACAAGCCTCCGATTTTTGGCGGCGGCGATGATTCCACTCTCAACAGAGGTTCTAGTGACATTTTCTTATTTCTTTCTTGACTCCATTCTGACGACCAAGGATTCCGGGCTGACAAATGAATCAGGGGCGTGTTGAAGCCGGGGCGTTGATTCTGGCCGGCGGCCGTTCGTCCCGCTTCGGCGGTTTTCCCAAGGCCCTGGCCAGGTTCAAGGGCCGCAGCCTGCTGGAGACGGCGGCCGACAAATGCCGGCTGGTGGGCGTCAGCCGGATAGTGGTGGTCACCGGGCATCATCATCCGGAACTGGTCGGCGCGGCCAGGGCTTTGGGCCTGGAGGCGATTCATAACCCCGACTATGATCAGGGCATGTTCAGTTCGCTGAAAATCGGGCTCCAGGGCCTGGGGCGGCTCGAGGCCTTTTTTGCCTGGCCGGTGGATTCGGCCTTGACCCATCCCCAGAGCTTGCTTTCAATCCTGAGCCATTGGCGGCATATCAGCCGGGCCAGGCCCGGGACGGTCGCCGTGATTCCGACCTTCGGCGGATTTAGCGGCCACCCTCCCCTCATAAGCAGCCGCGCTTCGGAAAAAATTGATGACTGGGACGGCCCCGGCGGCCTTCGCGGCTGGCTGGGCTCCCTGATGGATGAGCAATCCGCCCGGCAGCTTCTTCAAGGGGCGGCGCCGAAATCACCCCGGGGGCCAATTTCCTTCCTGGCCCTCCCCGACGAAGCCCTGCTCGGCGATATCGACTATTACGAGCAACTGCTCAACGCCCGGGAATCAGCCGGGCGGCCCCGCCCCAGCCTGAATGAGGCCTGGCAACTGTTATTTCAACGCCGACTTGGGCGCGATAAAATGGAACACTGTCGGCAGGTGGCCGCCGCCGCTCTGCGCCTGGCCCTGGCCCTGCGGCGATCCGGCTTTGAACTGGACCCTGATCTGGCGCTTCTCGGCGGCCTGCTGCACGACCTGGCCTCTGGCCAGGCCCGGCATGCCCTGGTCGGAAGGCTTGAGGCCGAAGCCCTGGGCTGGCCGAAAATCGGACAAATCATCGGCGTCCACACTGATTTGCCGGCTGAATACTTAGACGGGGCGCTGTCAGGCTCAGGCGAGCCCGCTTCGGGCGAAGCCGCCGGAGAAGACGGCGCCGGCCCGGCCGCCCTGCCCAGGGCCTGTCTGGCGACCTATCTGGCCGACAAATACTTTCTGGCTGATCGAGCGGTGAGCCTGGCAAGCCGTTTCGACCAGTCAGAACGCTGTTGGCGGCATCGGCCGGAAGCCCTCAGAGCCCTGAGGCGCCGCCAAAAAACAGCCCTGGAGGTTGAAAACCTGTTCCGTAAATGGCTGGGGGCCGAACCGCGGAGCATTGCCCATCAACCGACCGACGACCCCAGGGAAGCGAGGCTGGCGCGTCTGCCGCTGGGCGGGGCGCCGGGGCGAAGGGCGCCTGGCCAGGACAACGTATAGCTTATTTCTTCGAGGTGAAGCCTTGGCGGCGGGTCACAGGGAGATAATTCGGCCGCAGACCGCCACCAGATCGTCAAGGTCGTGGGAAACGAACAGGGCGGTGGTCCGGGTGATGAGAATAATCTCCCTCAGTTCGGAACGCAGTTCGCCTTTCAGGCCGGCATCGAGGTTGCTCATCGGCTCGTCAAGCAACAAAAGTTTCGGGGCCGGGGCCAGGGCCCGGGCCAGGGCCACCCGCTGCTGCTGGCCGCCGCTCAATTCAGCCGGCAGACGGTGGGACAGGTCGTGGAGACGAACCAGATCCAGCATCTCTTGCAGGCGTTTTTGCCGATCGTTTTTTTCAAAAGCGTGGAGGCCGTAAGCGATATTCCGGGCCACCGACATATGCGGAAAAAGGCCGTAATCCTGAAAAACCATACCCACGGCCCTCTTCTCCGGCGGCCGGGAAAGCCGGCTTTCAGCCTCGGCCACCAGCAGGCCGTCAATGCTGATGCGGCCTCTTAAGGGTTTTTCGAAGCCGGCGATCAGGCGCAGGAGAGTGCTCTTGCCCTGTCCGCTGGGACCGGCCAGGCCGACCAGTTCGCCCCTGTCCAGAGACAGGTCGAAATTATCAAGAATCAAAGGGTCTTGGGGGCCGCCGTAGGAAAACGAAAGTGAGCTGATCTCCAGAAACATCATCTCTCCCCCCGCCGCATAAGCAGTATGAAAACGGCGCCCGTGAGAATTATAAGCAGGGACGGCGCGGCGGTTTCCTCCAGCACTTCGTTGTTGACGAAATGGTGGACATAGGACCCTAAGGTTTCGGAATTGAAGGGCCTCAAGATCAGCGACAGGGGCAGTTCCTTGAGCAGGTCGATGAAAACCAGAATAGCGCCGCTCAAAACAGCCTGGCGGATCAGGGGCAGATCGACCAGGAAGAAAGTTTTGGTCACCCCGTGCCCCAGGGAGCGGGAGGCTTCGGTATAGATCGGCCCGATCTTGGCGAAGCCGGCTTCCACGGCCTGACAGCCCACGGTAAAAAAACGGATCGACAGGGCGAAGATCAGCATGGCGCTGGTCATACTGATGGTCAGAGCGAGATCCGGGCGCCAGATTTTAAGCTGGCGGTCGAGGTTGATGAAAAAGGTAATGACCCCGATGGCCAGGACCGCCGAGGGAATGGAATAGCCGACATTGGCCAGGCGGCTGAGGAGCGTGGACAGGCGGCCGCTGAAAAGCCGGTTGGCGTTGACCGTGGCCACGGCGAAAAGCATGATGGCGGCCGTGGCCGTCAAAGCGGTGAAAAGCGTATAGCCGGCGGCCCGGCCCAGGCCGCGGTTCAGAGCTTCGGGCAAGGTCAGGCTCAGCCAGTAGAACATCTGGGCCAGCGGCAGAAGAAAGCTGACGGTCAGCGCCAGCCAGCAAAAGAGGATGACCGGCGCCTGGCGCGGCCCGCTAAGGGTTCGGGGCCGAAAAGGCTTTTCCCGGCTGGAGACGATCTGGTATCGCGCCGCCCGGTGCCAGAGCCGGCGCAGCAGAAGCACCGCGAAAACAAAGATCATCAGGATCACGGCCAGTTTGATGGCCGTGCCGGAGTCGCCCATGCCGAACCAGGCTGAAAAAATGGCCGTGGTGAAGGTGTTCAGCCCGAAATAGCTGGCCACCCCGAAATCATTCAAGACTTCCAACAGCACCAGGGTCAGGCCGGCCAGCGCGGTCGGCAGCATCAGCGGCCAGCCGATCTTCCGGAAGATATGGAATTCGCCCCGGCCCAGAATCTCGGCGTTTTCAAACAGAGCGGCGCTCTGCCTGATCAGGAAAGCCCGGCTCAACAGGTAGACATAGGGAAAGAGAGTGATGCTGAAAATAAATATGGCCCAGGCCAGGGGCGGCAGGTCGATTCGGAAGCTTCCCGGCGCCAGCCCCAGCCGGTTGCGCAAAAAAGTCTGAACCGGCCCGGTGTAGCCCAGAAGGCCGTCATAGGCGTAGGCCGCGATATAGGGCGGAATGGCCAGGGGCAGGATCAGGGCCCGGTCGAAAAAGGTCTTGCCCCAAAAATCATGGCGGCTGATCAGCCAGGCCAGAAGCACCCCCAGCCCCAGAGCCGCCAGGGAACTGCCGGCGGCCAGAATGAGAGTCTCCCCGAAATAGGAGGGCAGCAGGTAATCACGGACATAGGGCCAGTTTTCGCTGCCCGGAGCCCGGGCGCTGGCCAGGAGATGCCCGAAAGGCAGGGCTACCGCCAGGGCGGCCAGAGCTCTGAGGGCACTCCAGCCGCCGGGCAAAATCTCCGGCAGACGTTTTCCGGACAAGGTCGCCATAAATTGCGGACCAGCCGCTTTTTCCCCTGCGGTCCCGCCCCCGCCGGGCCAGGCTATTTCCAGCCGCCCTGGGCGAAGAGCCTGATGGCCAGGGCGTTGTTCCGGCCCAGATCGTCGAAATCAATATCCTGGGTTTTAAAGTCGCCGAAGGAGGCCAGAAATTCATGGGTCCTGGCCCGGGGGTTGACCGGGTATTCATAATTGTCGGCCGAGAGCCGATTCTGGGCCTCCACATCGGTTAAAAACTCGATCAGCTTGACCGCGTTGTCACGATTGGGGCCGTTTTTGACCAGGCCGACGCCGCTGATATTGATGTGCGTGCCGGTGCCGGCCTGACTGGGAAAAAAGACGCCCACGGCTTCGACGGCCCTGACTTCTTCCGGATCTTTGGAATTGAGCATCTGGCCGATATAATAGGTGTTCATGAGGGCCACGTCGCCCAGGCCGGCGGCAATGTCTTTGGCCTGGGCGCGGTCGTTGCCTTTGGGCGGCCGGGCGAAATTGCCGGCAAAGCCCTTGACCCAGGCGGCGGCTTCATTTTCTCCGTCGAGGACGATCAGGGAAGCCAGAAGCGACTGGTCATAAAGCGAGGATGACGGCCGGGCCAGGATTCTGCCCTGCCATTTTGGATCGGCCAGAGCCTCGTAGGTGGACAGTTCTTCAGCCCTGACCCGCTCTTTGGAATAGACGATGACCCGGGCTCTGGTGGTCAGCCCCAGCCACTGATTGTCACGGTCCCGCCGGTTTTGGGGCACGTTGGCCAGGGCTTTTTCCGAAGTGACCGGGCTCAGGATGCCGGCCTCCTTGGCCGTCCGCAAAACGCCCCCGTCAACGGTGATGAACAGGTCGGCGCTGGTGGCCCCGCCCTCGCGCCTGATGCGCTCGATCAGTTCCGGGGCGTTGCCGCTGACGGCGTTGACCTTGATGCCGGTCTCCTTTTCAAAAAGATCGTAGAGAACCTGATCGCTTTCATAGTGGCGGGCCGTATACAGATTGACCGCCCGCTGCGCGTGGGCCGCCCCCGGCGGACCGGCAAAAAGTAAAAGGCCCAGAAACAGAATCAAATGTCTGCCCATAAATCGCTCCTTTCAATCTGACAGCAGCCGCCCGTCGGAAATCTTCAAAACGCGGCCGTGACGGCTCAATTCCAGGTCATGGGTGGCCAGCAAAAAAGCGCAGCCCCGATCATTGAGAAGGGTAAAGAGTTCGGCGATTTCCCGGGCGGTTTCCGAGTCCAGATCACTGGTCGGCTCGTCGGCGATGATCAGTTCCGGCTCGTTCATCATGGCCCGGGCCAGGGCCACCCGGCGCATTTCCCCGCCCGACAGGGCCGGGGGGTAGCTCTTTTCCACTTTGGCCAGGCCCAGGTCGCTCATCAGGCCCCGGGCCTTTTTCAGACTGCCGCCCTTCCTGGAGCCCAGGTGATAGGGCAGACGCACATTGTCCAGGGCGCTGAGGTTTGACAGCAGGCTGGCCCCCTGGGGGACATAGCCCAGCTTGTCGTTGCGCCAAAGGGTCCGGGCCCGGTCGTCCAGGCTGAAAATATCCAGGCCGTCGAAAGATATTTTTCCGGCATCCGGGGTCAACAGCCCGGCCAACATGTTCAGAAAGGTGCTCTTGCCGCTGCCGGAACGGCCCAGAAGGCAGATGAATCCCCCGCGTTCCAGGCTCAGGCTGAGGTTGTCGACCGCCGGAAAATCCCGGCCGCCGCGCGTATATTTCTTGCTGAGACGCGTCACTTCCAGCAACATTATTCGCCCTCCCGCAGGGTCGGGTAGATATCAAAGCGGGTTATGGACAAAACCGAGTAAAGGCTGGCCAGGGGGCCGGCCGCCCCGGCCAGGATAAAGGCCGCCAGGCCATAGGCCAGAACGGTCAGGCCGGAAAGCCGGAGGTGGGGCAGGCCGATGCTCTGAAAAATGAGCGTGGAAAAGGGGAAAATGATGACCGCCGCCCCGGCCAGGCCCAGGGCGGCCCCGCCGAAGCCGATATAGGAGGCTTCATGCAGAATCAGGCGGCCCAGCCAGCCGCGGGTGGCCCCCAGTATTCTCAGCAGGCTGAATTCGCGTTGGCGTTCGTTCAAAGCGACGCTGAAGACGACGGACATGACGATCATGGCCAGAAGCCACAGAAAAGCGGCCAGGACCCAGATAAACGAGGAAAAGTTCTTCAGGCTCACCGATATGTCGGACAGCAGGTTCTTGGTCAGCACCAGATCCAGGTTATAGTCAAGGGCGTGGCGGCGCATGAGTTCGTTGCCCACATCGCGGGGGGCAAAGTCCGGGGAGGTTTTCAGGGCGATGGAGGAGATGAAAGCGTTAATCTGGCTCAAGTCGCCTTCCGCCAGGCCGCCTTTGACCATCAGTTCGTAGACGTCATCCAGGCTCATGAAGACGGAGGTGTCGAAACCCATGCCCGTGGCCTCCATCTTGGCGGCCACCGCAAAGCCGACTCCGAAGAGGGTGAGTTCCTCGCCGACCGCCGGGATGATGCGGGAGCCGACCACCACCTGCCCTTTTTCCAGGGCCGCCAGGTTTCCCCTGGTCCAGGGCCGGATCAGGAAGTCGCTTTCCGGGTCATAGCCGATAATCTGCACTTGGGCCGTGCAGCAACTGGCGTTCAGGGAAGCCAGGAAAAACTGGGGCGAGGCCTGGACAACGCCCGGGGCGCCGCGCACCTTGTCCAGGAGGTCGGCCTTTAAATAGAAAGTGCTGGGCTCGCCCCGCAGCAGGGCGGCCTGGGTTTCCTTTTCATAGCCATAGGGAACGATCAAAAGGTCGGCCCCCAGGCGGCCGGCCAGGCTGTCCAGGCCCCGGCTCAGGTTTTCGTTTAAAATGGTTCCGCCGAAAAGGACGAAGGTGAAGAGGGCCACCAGGCCGGCCAGGCCGGCGCTGCGGAAAGGCCGCCGGCGCAGGTTGGCCCGGGCCAGGACGCCGGGGGTAAAGGCGCGCTCAGTCATCGAGGGGGTCCGGCTTTGAGACGACGGCCAGGCGCCTGGCATTCAAAAGCGCCGATATCAGGAGAAAGGCGCTGGTCAGCAGCCAGGCCGGCTGGGCCCCGGCCCGGCAGAGCATGGCCTCATTGGCGCAGACGCCGATGAGAAACGTCGGGAAGGCCCCGCCCAAAATCGCCAGGACGCCGATCATCAGGCTCAGGCCCAGCCGCCTCTGAAGATCGGCCGACAGGGAATAGAGAAGCCCGCCGGACATGACCGCCGCCCCGACGCCCATTTCGGCCCGGGCCGTCCAGAAGCATTTCATGGCCGGACCATGGGCCGCCTGGCAAATCGGGAAAATCAGGGGAACCAGAAAATACAAAAGCCCGGCCCCGAGCACGGCCGAACCGAAGAAAGTCAGATGTTTCATGCGCCTGCTCCGCAGGCCTCACCGACCTCGGGGGCCTTGGAAGGGTCGCCGCCGAGCACGATTCTGGCGATCTTGCCGTATTCCAGAACAACGGTTCTTTCGGCGTGGGCAGCCACTTCCGGGGCGTGGGTGACCACCACAATGGTGCTGCCTTCCCGGTGGAGCTGATGGAGAATATCCATCACCACCCTTTCGTTGGCCTCGTCTAGATTGCCGGTCGGCTCGTCGGCCAGAATGATGCTGGGGTAATTGATCAGGGCCCGGGCGATGCAGACCCGCTGCTGTTCGCCCCCGGAAAGCTGGCGGGGCAGGTGTTTGGCCCGGTCGGCCAAACCGACCCGGTCGAGAGCGGCCAGGGCCTCTTTTTCATCCACCAGGCTGTGATAATACTGGGCGACCATGACGTTTTCCAGGGCGGTCAGATAAGAGATGAGATGAAACTGTTGAAAAATAAGGCCTATCTTATCGCGGCGGATGGCCGTCAACTCGTCGGCCGAAAGGGCGCTCAGTTCCTGTCCGTCGAGCACGACCGAACCGCAACTGGGCTTGTCCAGGCAGCCGATGATGTTCATCACCGTGGTCTTGCCCGAGCCGGAAGGGCCCATGATGGCCAGCCATTCGCCCTGGGCCACATCCAGGTCGATTTCCGACAAAGCGCTCAGTTGTCCGTAGATTTTGGATATGCCCCTCAACTCCAGAATATTCATGACCCACCTTTATTTTTTCACGGTAATCAAAATGGCTTCCCGGACGAAAAAGCCGGGCCGGCCGGGCCGGCCCTGTCGGCGTTAAAATTATTCGCCGCGCAGAACCAGGGCCGGTTCGACGTCCACCGCCCGGCGCACCGGAATCAGGCAGGCGATAATGGTCACCAGGGCGGAGACGAGCACCGTCGCCGGGATCAGATAAAACTCGACGGTCACGGAGCGGTTGAAGACATTGGCGCTGATGACCTGGGCGAAGAGCAGGCCGCAGGCCGAGCCCAGAAGGCCGCCCAGAAGGCCCAGGATGAGCCCCTCGGCCAGAAACTCGCGGGCGATGCTCCGGTTTTCGGCCCCGATGGCCTTTTTCAGGCCTATCTCCCGGCGGCGTTCCATGACCACGGTCATCATGGTGGTGGCCACGCAGATCATGGTCAGGACGAGAACGATGACCGTGACCAGATAGACCAGGGTCTTGAGTTTGCCGAGAACCGTCTCTTCCGACTGGGTCACCCGCTTGACCAGGCGGGCTTCCACCCGGGACTGGCCGGAGCGGACGGCCTCGGCCAGATCCCTCAGTTCCCGGCCGCTGGCCATGACGCTTATTTCGGCCACATCAACGAAGCCGGGTTCGCCGGTCATTTCCTCCATGCTTTCCAGGCTCATGAAGATGAAGCCGTCCTCCACCCCGCCGGTTTTGAGCAGGCCGGTAACGGTCACGTCTTTTTCATAGCGGGCCTGTTCCTTGTTGCGGCCCTCCAAGGTCAGGCCGCGGCCCGGGACCAGGCGGGTGAATTCGGCCACGTCGGCGCCGATGAGAATCTCGCCGTCCCGTTCCGGCCATTGGCCGGTGACGTGCCAGTAGGGGCTGGTTTTTCTGACCTGGGCGAAATCAACGCCCACCGCCGTGTAGGGCAGCATGTTGCTGCGCACGGTTTCGTAGCGGTAAGGGGTCAGACCCAGGACTTTTTCGGGCGGCAGAAGGGCGGCGGCGTTCTCGATATCGGCCCTCATCATCAGGGATTCCCGGCCGGCGGCCACCAGAATCATGTTGGCCCCGTAAGACCTGAATTCCCGGCTCATCTGCCGGGGGATGTCGTAACAGAGGGTCACCATGCCCAGCAAGACCGTGGCGCCGATGGCTATGCCGACCAGGGCCACCATCAGGCGGCTGCGCCGGCGGACAATGGAACTGAGCAGGATTTTCAGAAGGAATGAATTATTTTTTTTGATCATCGGCCGTGAAGGACCTCGGTCGGGCGAAGCCTCAGGAGCATTCTGACGGCCGGCAGACTCCCCAGGGCCGTCACCAGAAAAACCAGCACCACGGTCAGCGGAATGACCAGGCCCTTGACTTCCACCGCTGAATCGAAAACGCCGTGGCCGATGAGCTGGGCGAAGCCCAGGCCCGCGAAATAGCCCAGGGCGCCGCCGATAAAGGCGGTGATCAGAATTTCGGTCAGCATCAGAATGGAGATGGCGCTGTTGGTGGCCCCCAGGGCCTTCAAAAGACCGATTTCGGCACTGCGCTCCATGACGTTGGCGGTCACCAGGTTGGAGATGGCCAGGGCCGAGCAGGCCATGGCCAGAACGGTCAGGAGCAGCATCAGAAGCTGGGTTTTCTCCAGAATGGCCCCTTCGGATTCGGCCACCTGCAAGACCGGCTTGACCCGGGTGCCGGGGATGATTTCCTCGATCTGATAGGCTATGGAACTGATGTAGGCCGTACAGTACCAGGTGTCCCACTCCATACGGGAGAGACTGCCGGGGTCCTGGGCGGCCCGGCGGGCCAGATCGTTTTCCGGGGTAGTCAGAGCGCTGACTTCAACTTTCTGAACCAGACCGGGCCGCCCAGAGAGGTCCTGAGACAGTTTCAGGGGGGCAAAAATCTGTTCGTCTTCCACGCCGCCGCTGTGAAAGACGCCCCTGATTTTCACGGTGGCCCCGACCTGCCCGTCCAGGGATTCGATTGGAAAACTGTCGCCGGGGCCGAGCCCCAGCCTAAGGGCCAGGGCTTCCCCGACCAGTACGCCGGTCTCGTCGGCGTCGTCGCCGCCCTGGCCCCGGATATCCCACCAGGTCTTGAGACCATTCATGCCCGCATCGACTTCGTCGCCGGTGGGCAGTTCCAGGTGCTTGTTGAACCAGGTGCCGACGAGGCTTATCTCCTGCCCGCCGCCCTTGACGGCGGTTTCCAGGTAGGGGGCGAAATCGACTATGTTGTAGGCCCAGAAGATCATTTTTATCTTGTGGAGATCGGCCTCGGCAATATATTTTTCGGCCCTCGGCGGCTCGGCGGAATCGCCTTCCAGGCTGTAAAGCTCATCCATCAGCGAAGCCCCTCTGGGCACCACGGTCAGGTTGGCCCCATAGGTCTTGAGTTCCTGATTGACCTTGTCGCCGACGTCGAACATGACGTTGAGCATGGCCGTGGCCAGGGAGACGCCCAGGCCCACGGCAAAGGCGATCATGACCAGTTTCCCCTTGCGGCGGACCAAAGCCCCGTTCAACATTTTCCAGAACATTTTTACTTCGTCCCCTATTCGGCGCCAAAATCATTCAAAGCGTTTTCTTTCGGCTTCGAGATCTTCGGTTTTGATGATCATCCGGCCCTGAGAGACGCTGAACTTCAGCGGCACGGGATTGCAGCCGCCGGGGAAACCGATGGTCGAGATGTTCATGACCACGTCGCAGAGCTTGCAGATGACCTGGCCCTTACGCTGGTAATAGCCGGTGGGCCCGCAGATGTCGCAGGCGTCCAGGCCGACGCCGTAGGCTGATTCGCTTTTCTTGATGACGATGAAACGCACCATTGAGCCGCCCTTGGTCTTATATTGATGGCGATGGAGGTTGCCGTCGTTGATCTCCTCAATGGCCAGCTGAACCTGGCCGTTGACGGGTATGATTTCAATTGGCGGCGATATTTCCACCTCGCGGTTGGCGTAGCTTCTGACCGCGGTGATGTTGATCAGCGAAATGCTCAGGCAGACGACGATCAGGCCGCAATAGCGCAGTTGCCGGCGGTGATCGGCCTTCAGACGTCTGATCTGGGCCGGGTTGGCCCCGCCCAGGGGGCTCAGGCGCACCCGGACGGCCAGGGCGGCCGCCCACCCGGCCAGCAGAATCATGAAAGCGTAGGCGAACCAGTTCTTGTGAGTCAAAAGGACGATCAGGGGCCGCATCAGCCACCTGGGCCGGGGCATCAGGTTGCGGCCGGCCAGGATCTGGATCACTTCCAGGGTCTGCTGCAGAAAAAAGATGAACACGGCCAGGAAGACAACCGTCAACAAAAGGCCCCGGGGGGATCGGCCGGCCATTTGGCAGACGGCCAGAGCCAGCAGCAAGATGACCAGGAGGGCCCCGAGATAGCCCAGGACCTTATATAGAAAGTCGGCGTTCCAGACAGTTTCCATGCCGACTGAAAATTCGAAGGGATAGAGGAGGATATTGGGCAGGCCATAGGCCAGAGCCAGGCCCGGAAGGGCGGCCGTGCAGAACTGGAACAGATATCGGGCCCAGGAGGATTTCAATTCGAAACTCCGCCAGACCATAAGCAGAAATAAAAGGGAGATGAGCAGCGAGGGCAGCATCACCCCCAAATCATAATACTCGCGCACCGCGAAGCCGGTGTTGCGTTTCAGAAGCGCGTAGACCAGGGCCGCCAGCAGGCCGAGCGCGGCGCCGGCCGCCAGGTGCTTTCGGCCCGGCCCGGCCGTCCGAAAAGCCATAAAAAGCAGAAAAGCGATGACAATGGCCGCCGCCAGGGTATTGTCGGTTATTTTAATCAGATACTGCAACATAAGCCAATGACTGCCGCCGGGGCCAAAAAGCCATAAATGCGGAGCGCCCCTGAAGCTCTTCAGCGATTTCTCAAGGGTGCTCCGCGCCTTATTCAGCTAAACGAAAGTTCGACCCCGGATCTTACCAGGCCCGGGGAACATAGTCGAAATCCCAGGAAACTTCCAGAGGCTGCTTCCAGAAGCGGCCGGTGACGCCGGTTTCCTGGTCGACATGCAGCAGATAGCTCTGCTTTTCGGGGTTGTCGATAATGAAGGTGATTTTGTAGCGGCCGGGACCGTCCAGCTTGACGTTGTTGCCGTAATGCGGACCGTCGGAGGCGCTCATGGGCATGAAATTGCCTTCGATGAGCTTGCCGCCCTCTTTCTGGGCTTTGTACTTGACGGTCAGATAGGGAACGAAATCGCCGGCGCCGTAGCCCAGGTTATTGTTGGGCAGGGCGGCAATATCGGCTTCCAGGTGCATGTCGGACTGGGAGGCGGGCAGACCGCCGAGGCCGGCCGGCTCCATGTCGACCGGCTGAAAGTAAACGCCGGCCACGTTCAGGGGCCCGACCTGCTGTTCGTCGCCCAGCGGAAATTCCTCAAAACCGGCCGTCTCTTCGCCCGGCTTGGGGGCCTGAGCCCCGGCCAGAGAGGCGAAAACGCCGATCGACATGATGGCCAGCAAAACCAGCATTTTACGGGACAGACTGCTCTTCTTCATTACGAAGCCTCCATAGGGATAAGGTGATTGGCCCTGCCGATCAGAAAAGACGGGCCGAGTAGGGGACCCCGGCGGCCCTCTCCTGGGGCCGCCGCGGCCGAGACACTTGCGCGGAGCCTTGATCACGCTCTCCGCGCCGACTGAAACTTGTCAGGCGCCGATCGGCGCGGGCGGCGCGTCGCCCCCCCGGATTTTGGGTTTGCGGCGATAGAAGAAAATCGAGACAAAAACCAGCACGATCAGAACGGCCTGGGGCAAAAGAGTTTCCACAGTCGGATAAATGCCCAGGATGTCCACCGAGCCGATGAAACTGACCGGAGTCACCCCGATGACGTCGCCTTCCTGAAGTTCCTTGATGCCCCCGCCGGCAAAGGCTATGGCCATCAGATACATCAGAATGCTGGTGCCCATGAAGAAGGGCTTTAAAGGCAGCTTCATCGAGCCGTAGCGGATGATGATGAAGACGGCCACCAGGCAGAGACTGCCGAGGCCGAAACCGACCCAGATCATGGCGCTGTGCTGCTGAACGTCGGCCAGCATGGCCTGATAGAACAGAATGGTTTCGGCGCCCTCCCGGAAGACGGCCAGAAAGGCGGCCGCCCCCAGGGCGAAAGAGCTGCCGGTAGCCACGGCCGCCTGAACCTTGCCTTCGATATAATCCTTCCAGGCTTCGGCCTCGGCTTTGGAAAACATCCAGTTGCTGACGAAGAAGAGCACCAGCGTGGCCAGCAGCATGGCCACGCCCTCCAGTATTTCCTGATTGGCGCCGCCGATGTCGAAAACAAACTGAAGGCCGATGGCCGCCGCCACGCTGGCCGCCACCGCGGCCAGGGCGCTTTGGTAAACCACCCGGGTCCGGGCCCCGTTGCCCGAGCGGTTGAGGTAGGCGGCAATGGCCGCGATGACCAAAATGGCCTCCAGCCCTTCCCGCAAAATGATGACCAAAGCCGCCAGGAACACGCCCAGGGCGCTCTCTTCGGAGCCGTCAAGCTGGCGGGCGTCTTCATGCAGCCACCTGATCAGGTCGTCGACGGCCCCCCGCACCTCTTTATTGGGCTGCCCGTCATCCATCATCTTCTTGATGATGGAGAACTGATATTCCACCTGGGAACCGCGCTTGCCGGACAAATAGGCCATCACCGTGCGCTCGAAGCCCTCTTTTTCGTAATAGCCGAAATAGGCGTCATTGACCCAGTTTTTGCCGCCGGCAATATCCTTTTGAAAGTAAGCCTCATAGGCCTTGTTGAGCGACAGTTCCATGGCGTCGGCGATTGCCAGCCAGTTTTCAAACTTGCGTTTTTCCTGGGCCGACGCGTCCGTCAGGCCCGCCGAAGACAGCAGCACCAGGCCCAGCCCCAGGGCCAGCAGCAAAGTCTTTATTCCGCGCCCGGCCATTTCAGTCATCCTTTCCCTAACGGTCTTCATTTGCCCAGAAGCATCAGGCAGATCGGCTCGTCGCCCTCGGGCAGCTTGAGCGCGCTTTTGATGGCCTCACGGTCGATGGAGTGGATATAGCGGGCGCCCAGCCTCAGAGAGGCGGCCGCCAGATAAATGTCCTGGGTCATGGCCCCGGCGGCCACCTGGGCGAAGTCGGCGGCCGCTTGTTCATCATTGATGGCCGACAGGGCTTCGGCGTCCGAAACGATGACCAGAATATAGTAGGCCCGCTTGACGAAACTCTGGGCGGCGATTTTGGCCTTGATGTTTTCCGAGGATACTTCCCTTAAAGAATTGCCGGCCCAGTCGTAACGCCAGATGCCGTCGCTGCCGGCCACGTAAACGCGGCAATAAGGCGGCAGGCCCTTGGCCATGGGCACGGTCCAGCCATTCTGGCCCCGGTTGAGGCCGGTGGCCGCCCACAAGACCGTGCTGAGCTCTTCCAGCTTGACTTCGGCGGTGGAGAAATCGCCGCCATGGGCGGATGAGCGCTTTTTCAAAGCCTCAAAAAGGGGCATTCCGCCCTCGGTCTGCGGCGCCGGCAGGGCGATGTCGGCCGCCGCCGTCATGCTAAACAGACTCATTATCAATAAAAAGACTGAAAAAAAAGCTGCCCCGCGCATAAGGCCTCCGATTATTTTTTTATTGATTCTCATTCGCATTATTCTTTTACCACTCTCCGCCCTCGTTGTCAATAATTATAACCAGCAAAGATGCTTAGTGATTTAGTCAAGTTGTCAGTCATGAGCGGGCTCCGGGCTTCGCTTTTCTAAATAAAGCCCAGCTCCCGGGCCTTGATGATGGCCTCGGGGGCTCTGTTGACCTCCAGTTTGGCGTAAGCTTCCCGGGTGTGGGTTTTGACCGTAGCCG
>JAISFR010000131.1 GCA_031263565.1 Candidatus Adiutrix sp.
ATGCCGGCGGCGGCAACGACACCTTGAAGTTTGAAGACCTGGATCCGGCTGATTTGTGGTTCGGCAAGTCGGGCAACCATCTGCTGATCGGGCTGGTGGGGACGACTGACCAGGTGACGGTCAACAACTGGTATGCCGGCGACTATAAGATTGACACTATCACGGCCGGCGACTATAGTGTAGCCGAGACCCAGGTGGCCCAGATGGTGCAGGCCATGGCGGCGTTGGGGGCTCCGGGCGGGGTGGACGGCGGCTGGACCGATGAGCAGCGGGAGGCGTTGGATCCCATCCTGGCCGCCGCTTGGCAGCCGAAGGTTTGACGAACTTGAAGCTCCTAAGTTGATTGGGGTTTAAAACCGGCGGCCGGGGCTGATGATCCCCGGCCGCGTTGCTTATCTGGTGGTGCTTATGCTTGACGGGCCAGGCGGAGGAGAGGCGGAATCAGTTATGGCGGAAGAGCCGGGCGGATCAGGTGAAGGCTCGGGCGGGGAAACGCCCGATGCCGGTCTCCTGGGTCTGGTGCTCATCGCCCGTTTTCACCAGATCCCGGTGACGCCGGAAGGCCTTCGCCATCAATTCGCTCCGGCGGTCAAGAATTTAGGGGCGGAGGCCCGCTTCGGCGATCAGGAGATTTTGCTGGCGGCCAAGAGCCTGGGACTGCGGGCCAAGGTCAGGACCCTGAAACTGGAGAACCTGGACAACGCCATCCTGCCGGCCCTGGCCAAGGATCGGGAAGGCCGCTACTTCATCCTGGTGCAGAGTTTCTCGCCCGGCGGCGCTCCCAGCGCCATTGCCCGGGAGGCCACGGCCGAGGATGGCGACGGCGAACTGCAATACCTGATCCATCAACTGGAGCCCCAGCCTGGCCCCAAGAAGATGACGGCCGCCGAGCTCTCGGAAATCTGGGACGGCCAGGCCATTTTGATGAGCCCCCGCCGTTCGCCGTTCTTCGGGCTCCAGCGGGAATTCAATCTCAAGTGGTTCATCCCCTCGCTCATCAAATACCGCCGCCTCTTCGGCGAAGTGCTGCTGGCCTCGTTCCTGATCCAGCTCTTCGGCCTGGTGACCCCGCTCTTCTTCCAGGTGGTCATGGACAAAGTCCTGGTGCACAGGGCTTTGACCACCCTGGATGTTCTGGCCATCGGCTTTCTGGCGGCCTCGTTTTTCGAAGTAATCCTGAACGCCCTGCGCAATTACCTCTTCAGCCACACCACCACCCGGGTGGATGTGGAGCTGGGGGCCCGCCTCTTCAACCACCTGACCGCCCTGCCCCTGGCCTGGTTCCAGGCCCGGCAGGCCGGGCAGTCCGTGGCCCGGGTGCGGGAACTGGATTCCCTGCGCAACTTCATCACCTCCACGGCCCTGACCCTGGTCATCGACCTGGGCTTCACCTTCGTCTACTTCGGGGTCATGTATTTCTACAGCCCCACCCTGACCCTCATCGTCTTGGCCTCCCTCCCCTTTTATGTGGGCCTGTCCGTTTTCATCACCCCCATCCTGAAACACCGGCTGGACAAGAAATTCCAGCATGGGGCGGCCAACCAGTCCTTCCTGGTGGAGGCGGTCACCGGGGTGGAGACCATCAAGAGCCTGGCCCTGGAGCCCCAGATGCAGAAACGCTGGGAGAACATGCTGGCCAGCTACGTCACGGCTGGGTTCCGGGCCCAGAATTTGGGGCAGATGGCCGGCCAGGTGGCCAGCTTCATCCAGAAACTGAGCACGCTCCTGATCATCTGGTTCGGGGCTCACCAGGTCATGGAAGGCGAACTGACCGTGGGCCAGTTGGTGGCCTTCAACATGATCGCCGGCCGGGTCAGCGGCCCCATCCTCAAGCTGACCCAGCTCTGGCAAGACTTCCAGCAGGCCGGCATCTCCCTGAAACGCCTGGGGGACATCCTCAACACGCCCCGGGAGCCGGGGATGGACCCCGGGCGCGGGAGCCTGCCGACCCTGCGCGGCGAAGTCAAGTTCGAGCAGGTGCGCTTCCGCTACCGCCCCGACGGGCCAACGGTTCTGGAGGACCTGTCTCTCGACATTCACCAGGGCGAGATCATCGGCCTGGTGGGGCGCTCGGGCAGCGGCAAGAGCACCCTGGCCAAGCTCATCCAGCGCATGTACGTGCCCGAGAGCGGCCGGGTGCTGGTGGACGGGGTGGACCTGGCCCTGGTGGACACGGCCTGGCTGCGCAAGAGCATCGGGGTGGTCTTGCAGGAGAACGTGCTCTTCAGCGGCACGGTGCGGGAAAACATCGCCCTCAGTGATCCGGGTATGGCCATGGAACGGGTGGTGGAGGCGGCCAGGCTGGCCGGGGCTCACGGTTTTATTTTAGAACTGCCGGAAGGCTATGACACGCAGGTGGGCGAGCGCGGGGGCAGCCTGTCCGGCGGCCAGCGGCAGCGCCTGGCCATGGCCCGGGTGCTGACCGGCAACCCCCGCATCCTGATCTTCGACGAGGCCACCTCGGCCCTGGACTATGAATCGGAGCGGGTCATCCAGGACAACATGTCCGCCATCTGCCGGGGCCGCACGGTCTTCATCATCGCCCACCGGCTGTCGGCGGTGCGCCCGGCCAGCCGCATCTTCGTGCTGGACCAGGGCCGGCTGGTGGAAAGCGGGACGCCCAAAGCCCTGATGGAGAAGAAGGGCTTCTTCTACCAGATGGTCATGAACCAGAATCAGATGTCCGCTCCCCGTCCCGCCCCGGCCCCGGTCCCGGCGGTCAGGAAGGAGCCGGTCCAGTGATGTTTTCGGCCCAGACCCGCCAGACCCTGGCCGCTGTTTTCTCTTTGTGGAAAGAACGGCACAAGCTGGCTGAGAAACGCCTGCCCGTTGATTTAAAAAGCTTTCTGCCGCCCTCCCTGGAGGTCATGGAAAAACCGCCCCACCCCGCGCCGAGGATCATCCTGGCCATCATCGGCGGCATCTGCCTCTTCGCCCTGATCTGGGCCGTGGCCGGGAAGGTGGACATCATCACCGTGGCCGAGGGCAAGATCATCCCCAGCGGCAAGATCAAAGAGATCCAGCCCTACGACCGGGGGGTGGTCAGCCGCATCCTGGTCGAGGAAGGGCAGTTGGTGGAGGCCGGGGCGCCCTTGATCGAACTGGACCGCACCCAGACCACGGCCGACGAGTTCCGCCTCCTGGCCGAGGAGCGCTTTGCCGAGGAGAAGAAACTGCGGCGGGAAATCCTGATCGAGCTGCTCAGGCGGCCGGATCCTGAAAGTCTCGGGGAAGCCGAGATCAAAAGCCAGCCGGGCCTGAAAGGCGATCTCAATAACGGGCGGTTGCTGTATGAGGAATACAAAAGCATTATCGCCCAATGGCAAACCCTGGAATCGCAGCTCAGGGAACGGCAGGCTGAATGGGCTTCCTCGCAGGAGGTCATCAAGCAGTTGTCGGCCACCCTGCCGCTGATCGAACAGCGCCTGTCGTCCTATAGAACCCTCTTCGAGCGCAAGCTGGTGACCATCAACGAATACCTGGCCCTGGAAGAGGAACGCCTGCGCCAGTTCCACGGCCTGGAGTCGGAAAAATCCCGCTCGGAACAACTGGGCGCGGCCATTGTCTCCACGGAGCGGCAAATCGAAGCCCGGCGGGCTCAAAGCTTATCCGAGGTCTTAAACGAGTTGGAAGATCTGCGGCGGCAAGGTAAAGCCCTGGCCCAGGAACTGGCCAAGGTGCGGGACCTGAGCGCCAAGCAAGTGCTCTACGCCCCGGTGCGGGGCACGGTCAAGGGCCTGGTGGCCAACACCGTGGGCGGGGTGGTGGAGCCGGCCAAGGTGCTGATGGAACTGGTGCCCATGGGGGAAACCCTGGAGGTGGAGGCCTTCGTCGGCAACCAGGACATCGGCTATGTGCGGGCCGGCCAGAGCGCTGAAATCAAGATCAACACCTTCCCCTTCACCAAATACGGGGTTATCGACGCGGTGGTGGGCAATGTGGCCGAGGACGCCACCGTGGACGAGAAACTGGGCCTGATCTACCGCACCCGCCTGGTGCTGGCCAAGAGCAGCATCCTGGTCAGCGGCCGGGAAGTGCCGCTTTTGCCGGGCATGGCCGTCAGTGCCGAAATCGCCACCGACCAGCGCCGGCTTATCGAGTTCTTCCTGGCCCCGCTGCTCAAAATGAAAGACGAGAGTCTCAGGGAAAGGTGAGCCGGGGAGAACGCTTACTTTAATATTTGACGCCATTTGTAAGCATTTACAACCAGTGACGGTTACGCGTCAACGAACCATTGTCTCTACCACGGACATGCTTGGGCCGTAAATTTGTGGCGAGATCGCCTGATTATCCGGAGCCTGGGCCGGTAGCGCTACCCCTGCCTGGCTTTGTGGCCTCCAAGTGGATTTGTATGAGGGGTCTTTCTGAGAAATTTGCAATTCCCGCATGACTTCGCGGTTGTCCTGACGGAGCGCGTTCAAAAGATCGGCCTGTGGAAACGGTTGGCCCTGCCTTTGCCGGGCGTTGACGAGTTCGGCGGCTTTTCGTTCCCGGTCACGCTTGATTTCACTGATATTGTTCTCAAATTTGTTCAGGTAATTGTCCAGACGCTGGATAAAGCCTTGGATGTTGAACTCGCTACTGGCCTGATAAGCCAGGGTCAGCGGGGTGTAAAACCCGGCCGGCCCTTCCAGGACGAACTGACAGCCCTTGTTGCCGGAAATTGACTCCACATGGATGTCGAAGCCCCGGTACTTGCCGACTTTTTGAGGCTGATCCGGGCCTGGCCGCCGCCGCTTTCATGACTCTGGCCACTTCAAAGAGCAGTTCCTTCCTGTTTTTCTCCCCGTAAATCTTGCCTCCAGAGGCAAAATACGGCTCCTTGGCGGTGTTTTTGTCACGTAGTTCTATTTCCTGTTTCCAGCGTTCAATATCCCTGGCCGCCTGTTCCGGGAATTTTTCCAGAGAGACAATGCGGCGCTCCAACTGATGCTGGTTGCGCTGGAAGGTGGCGAAAATGCCTTCCATCTTCTTTAATTCCGAAGCGAGTTTCACTTGAAGGAAGATGAGTTCGTTGCCGGTGGCGGCGGCTTTCATCTCGGCGGCGTTGGCCGCTTCGCCGGCCACATCCTCAATGACCCTGGTCAGGCTGTCGCCTTTTCTGAATTGCTCGATGCCGTTGGCCTTGCCCTCGATGCACTGCCACATTCTCGCGTCATACGTCTGCCTGGTGGCGTACCGGGTGATCTCCACCGCGAAGCCCTCCGGGTCGCGTTCATGGAACAGGTTGCCCTGCCTGATGATTCTTCCTTCGCGCTGAGATAGGTCCGACGGCCGCCACGGACAGTCGAGATGGTGAAGCGCCACCAGCCGCCGCTGGACATTGGTGCCGGCGCCCATCTTGGCCGTGGAGCCCATCAGCACCCGGACCTGGCCTTGATTGACTTCCTCGAACAATTTGGCTTTTTGGGCATCGGTATGGGCTTCGTGAATGAAACGGATTTCGTTCTCCGGCACACCTTTTTCAATCAGTTTCGCTTTCAGGTCATCATAGACGCTGAATTTCGAGATGCCGGCCAGAATTTCATCCATCGAAACGGCTGTTTCTTCCCCCTGATCCTCAATATCCTCAATCGGGGCAGTATCCCGCGCCGCCAGCCGGGTGACGGGGGAAAGCGCCGCCCTGGCCATTTTGGGCGTGGAAAGATCGCAGAAAACAAGCTGAGTGCCCCTGTCCGGCGCCCAGGCTTTCCAGGTCTGGAAAATATTCTCGGCGGCGACGTTGACCTTGCTCCCTTCGTGGTCGGGCGCGGAAGCGGAAGGCTTAATCAGCCGGAAGTCCAGCCCGGCCTTGCGGGCGTCGTTGGTGATTTTGAGCGGATTGTCCTCTCGCGGGTCTTTGGGCAGATTCTCCATCCGGTGGATGATGGAGCCTTGGGGCCACTCCAGCACCGGGCGGCCATCGGGATGGAAAACCGGATGGCCGGACGAGTCGAGTTTTTGGCGCTGCACCCCCATGTATTCGGCCTGCTGCTCGGAGCGGTCCAGGACCAGGTTGAAGGGCCGGCCGTCCTTGACCTTCGGCGTGAATGATTTCCCCTGATTCCGTTCCGCGAGGTCTTTGTTGGTGATCACGTCGGCGAAGGTGCGATACATGTTGATGAGTTCGGGCATGTTCTGAAACTTGGAGAAGCGGCTGTTGATCTTGTAGCCGACCCCGGTGCCGTCCAACTCCCAGCCGGTGACGATCTGGCCGAAGGTGGAGGCCCAACTGTCGAAGCTGGCCAGACCTTTATCTTTAAGGCCGCTGTAATCAAGGTAACGCTGGATGGTGAACAGCTCGGCTATGGAATTTGAGATCGGAGTGCCGGTGGCGAAGATGACGCCCCGGCCGTTTTGCTTCTCCTGAAGATAGCGGCATTTGACGAACAGGTCAAAGGCCTTGGCCGATCCGGCCAAATTACCAAGGCCGGCCACATTGCGTAACTTAGTGTTAATAAACAGATTTTTGTACTCCTGAACCTCGTCCACCGCCAAGAGATCAACCCCGAGATCGGCGAAAGTCACGGCCTGATCCTTCCGCCCGGTCGCGGATTTCTTTTGCATCATGGCCTTCAGGCGCTCACGGGTTTTTTCAAATTCCTTGACCATAAAAGGCTGGCCATTTTCAGCCCTGGCCGCTTCAATGGCCCTGGTCAAATCGTCAATCTGTTCATTGAGAATATTATTCAGGGTGCTTTCCGGCAGACCGATTTTCTTGAAGGAACTGTGGGCCACGACCACGGCGTCCCAATCGCCGGTAGCGATTTTGGCAAAAAGTTTCTCGCGATTGTCCTTCCGAAAATCGGCACGGTCAGCCACAAGTATATTGGCTTGGGGATACAACGAATAAAAAGCGTCCCGCCACTGGGCCAGAAGATGGTTGGGCACGACCACCATCGGCTTCCTGGCCAGGCCCATTCGCCTTGATTCCATACAAATGCCAATGATCTCAATTGTTTTCCCCGCGCCCATAACCTGGTCGACCATCATATTTTGATCCTGGATGCCGCGCCAGATGGCATCCTTTTGGTGGGGCCTGAGAGTGATATTGAGGGAGCTTCCGGGCAGCGTAAGGTGAGAGCCGTCATATTTGCGCGGCACATTGGTGTTGAAGCGGTCATTGTAAAGCCGGGCCAGATTTTCCCGGCGTTCCTGGTCCTGCCATATCCAATCGACGAAGGCTTGACGGATTTCATCGGCCTTCTGGTTGGCGGCGGCGGTTTCCTCCTCATTGACCTTGTAGATGGGCCGGTTGGTCTGGGGATCGCGGCCAACTTCATCCCTGACTTGGATAAGGGTGTTGTTCAGGATGGAGTCGATGAGTTTATGGGCCGGATAGCGCCCGGTACCCCAGGTATTTTCAGCGGCGGTGCGGTCCATCTGAAAAATGTTGAAATCCGTCACCCAGGCGGCCAGGGCCGGATGATAGCCCACGTCCCTGACCGCTTCGGCGCCCAAAAGATGACGGGCGAAAGCGGCCACCACTTCCGGCGGCACCCAGGTGGAGCCGAGTTGCACGGAAATGTCCACCGGCTCCAGGTCGGGCGGCTGCACCATTTTGAGGGCTTCGACATTGGCCCTGAAGCGCGGATCCTTTTGAGCGGCCAGTTCGGACTGGGCCAGCTTGGCCTTGACGTTGCCGGTCAGGTAGTGGTCGGCCAGTTCCCATTGCAAATTTTCGGGATTGTGATACATCAGCCCGGCCAGGTCGCCGGTGAGGTCATCGGCCGGACGGCCGCAGAGGTTCTCCATGAACTCCAGGTCGGGCCGGCCGAACTCGTTCATGGAAACGATCAAGGCCTCTTTGGGGGTATCGACCCTGGTGATCTTGAGGCGCGGCCCCAGAACCCTTTGCCGGAAGATGTCGGCTTTGGCCGCGAAGGCCGGCCGGACTTCCTGCCCGGTCTTGGCGGCGATCTCCGAGGAAATGCCGGGGTCATATTCCCGCTCCAGGGATGAGAGCAGCGGCCATTCCGGGTCATCGCGCATAGCCTGGCGGTTGCCGGGGGAGTTGAGATAGCCGTATTTCTGAACGAAACTGTCGTATTGCCGGTTAAGATTGTTGCGGAGGCGGGTCAGTTGCTCATCGACAACATCTTCCCGTTGCTCCATAGTCATGAGCGCGGTCAGGCTATCCCGAATGCGGACCAGGCCGGCGATGCGTTCCCCGGTCCGCTTATTTTTAGGCTCAAAAATTTCATATTGCGGAGTATCGTAAAGGTCAAGGCCGCGCCGGGCCAGTCCACCCTGGCTGTTCAGGAAATAGGCCCCGATCTTCAAGCCGGCGCAGAGTTCAAGATTCGGGTCGGCCTTCTCCTGAACGTCCCGGATGACCAGATCGGTTCGGGGGCTGTAAATATTTTCCGGCAGGGCCGAAAGCCGGGCGGTTATTTCAACGGCGAAGCCGGCGAAGTTTTCAGGGGGCAGCAGATCGGCCGAGCCCCGGAACATGTTCTCGGTCTTGACCATGCGGCCGATCATCTGGCCGGGATTGTCCACAAAATATTGGTTGACGGTT
>JAISFR010000018.1 GCA_031263565.1 Candidatus Adiutrix sp.
GGCTCCAGCACTATCACCGCCGCCGTCTGGCATACTCTGTCCTTGAGGTTCGGAATACCCAGCGGTCTTTGTCCTCCGTTGGCTTTCGGTATGTAAACCCGTCTGATCGCCCCGGGTTCATAGGTCTTCTCCCGGACTTCTTTCGCCAGTTCCCCAAGCCACTTCTCCCGGCCATACGCCTCAACGTCACCGAAGTTCCAGCCGTCAGCGCCCGCCGCACCTTTGTTTTGGCGGCAACAGGCGTAGGCGTACTCCAGAATATCCGGCCGATATATCTTGTCATACAGCAGGTAAAAACGAAACTCAGGTTCTTCCTTCGCTTTCGCATATAAGGCCAGCCGCAGTTTCTGAATCTTTTCCGGAGTTTTCAGGTCTCCCAATCTCCTCTCCTTTTCTCACTTTTTAGCCCGTGTCCTGAACCAAGGCCCCTTCCCTCCTCCGGCATTACCCGGCCTCCACGGTACTACGGGCCTCTCCGCCACCCCATCGCGCCCGGCCTGTCCGTCACCGGCGTCCGGTTGCCTTCGCGCAAAAGGCACACCATGGGGCTTCCCGTGTTGCCACGCCCATCCTGGTATGCGTGCTGTCGCCATTACCCCGGCGGAAGTACGGGCGCCTCGGCGCTCTCTTCACCCGTACCGGCGGCCTTCCCCGAAATCACGGCGGGTCGGCTTCCGCGACTCTATTATCGAGGCCTGCTCAGCGTTCACTCACGTTACGGCCCGCATACTCGCCGAGTTCCTTACGAACCCTTTACATCGAAGGCTTCAGCCATCTCGTTACCTCCATGACTGCTCCGATTGCTTCCGGCTGGAGCGTTAGTTGCCGGGTGGGATTCTCACCCACTGGATGAGGCGCACCTTTCCACGGCGCACGCAATTATCAAAGTAGCTTTCCATCTTCAAGTGCTCTGGTCGTAGCCGGGCAAAAAGGGCGATTTTTGCCCGGCAGGGGACGGATTGGCCGACCGGACCGGTCGCTCCGCTCCGTCGCCTCTCCGGGGCGACCGGCTATTTTTATAATCGGGCCTACTTTGAGAATCGCTGCTTACTTGCCCTCATTCTGGACTCATGCTATAGGTAGAAATCAGGTTGGGACGGAAACCGAACGAAGCGGGTTGAAAAAAATGGCGCTGGATATTTTTAAAAAATCATGGCTGGACCTTAAAGGAGATTTCTGGGGAACCTTGGGCCGCCGGCAGGACGGCCGGGCCCTGTGGCTTCTGGGCGGAGGCCTGGCCCTCTTTCTGGAGCTTTTCTCCTGGGCCTTCTTCCAGACCTTCCTGCGGCTCAACCCCTGCGAGCTTTGCGTCTATATCCGATTTTCCATGATCGGCATCTTCGCGGGGGCCATGATCGGGGCGCTGAACCCCAGGAACATTTTCCTTAAGCTGGCCGCTTATATTACCGTCTGGTGGTGGATCATCCAGGGGCTCATCTGGGATATCAGGCTGGAAACAGAAAACCTCAGGGCCGCCGCCGACCCCGGTTTCATCAGTCTCTGCAGACCCGCCGATCTGCGCTTTCCCTTTGGCCTGAAGCTCGACGAATGGCTGCCCGCCCACTTCCAGCCCCTGGCCGCCTGCGGCCAGGACAGCGCCTGGTCGCTTTTGGGCCTGAACATGTCGGAATGGCTTTTCCCTGTTTACGGCGGCTTTGCCGTGGCGGTCTCGCTGATGTTCATCAGTTGGCTGCTTCAATTGTCCAGGGCCCGCCAGGCGGCCGTTGGAAAAGGAAATGCAGAAAATAGGTCAGGCTCAAAAGATCGGCGCTGCCTCCGGGGCTGAGCTTGGCGGCATATTTAAAGCAACTCCTGGACGGCCCGGAGTTCGGACAAAGCCCCCGGCGGATGTTGCGCTGCAACCGCTTCAGGGCCCCCTCCCCTCTTCGCTGGACGATATTGCTGTCCTCGGTCCGGGCCATGATATGCAAAAGCGCGATGACCCCGGCCTCATTTAAGACCATAGCCGATGTCGCTGCCGGCCTGGACAGCGGACGATATCTTGCCCGGAGTTGCGGCATCGCCGATCAGATGGATATTTTCCATATCGCCGCCGATCTCATCCATGACCGATCGGTTGGAAATTATCCCCAAACTGAGGACCACCAGATCGGCCTCAAAAGCTATTTCCCGGCCGGCAGTTATGTCCAGGGCCAAAACCCGCCCTGGAGATACCTTTTTGACCTGGTGTTCCGTTTTCAGCGTTATGCCGGCGGCCCGCGCATCTTCAACCGCGAGTCTGGTTTCGATATTGGCCTGGGGATTTAACGGCAGCATTTCCAGAACGGTCACTTCATTGCCCTGATGAAACAGCAGCCGGGCGGTTTCGAGGCCGGTCAGACCGCCGCCCAAAATGACGATTTTTTTCCCGGTCAGCCGCTGATGATTTTTAAGAACATCTCTAACGGTGACCACAGCCTCGCCGTCAAGCCCATCTATGGGCGGCCGGCATTCCCTGGAGCCGGCGGCGACGACCACCGCATAAGGCTTGAATTGTTCCAGAATGTCTTTGCTGAACTTTGTCTCCAGAAGCACCTCTATACCCAGCCGTTCAATCTGGGCGCGGTAATAATCAATCATCCAGCCCAGTTTGACCTTGTTCGGCGGCAGTTTGGCCAAAGCGACCAAGCCCCCGATATATTTTTCCTTTTCAAATATGACCGGCGCGAAACCGCGTTCCGCCAAGGTCACCGCCGCCTCCAGTCCGGACGGGCCGGCTCCGACCACGGCCACCCGCCGGCCAGCGCCGTCCCGGACCAGGGCTTTCCGGGCCAGTTCGCGTTTGGCGAAAGGGTTAACGCTGCATCCCGCAAGTCCACTGGCTACCGGCGTAAAACAAAACATGCAGGAAATGCAGCACCGCAATTCCTTCTCCCGGCCGGCGGCGCATTTGCCGACCCAATCCGGTTCGGCGAACAGCCCTCTGGCCAGCGAAACCAGATCGCATTTACCGGCCCGGATAACTGAATCGACATATTGGGGGTGCCGGAGGCTGCCGGAGCCGGCCACCGGTATGGTCACGGCCTGTTTCACCGTTTCCGCGAACGGGATTTTCCAGCCTTCCGGCTGTCGGCCGTCATCACTCATGCCAATGAGTTTCGTCAAAACGCCGCCGCCATTGACCGTGATCATATCCACCCCGGCCTTTTCCAACAGGGCCGCGGCTTGCGCGGCCCACGGCGGGGTCGTGCCGCCTTTGATGAAGTCGCTGCCATTGATTTTACTGGTGATTATAAAATCGTTGTCCCGGCAAAGTTCCCGCTTGATGCGCCCAATGCAGTCCACGGAAAACCTGGTCGCGTTTTCGATGGTGTTGCTTCCATACCTGTCGGTGCGCCGATTGAAGTAAGGGCTCAGGAACTGGCTGGGGAGATAGGTATGGGCCATATGAAAATCAACACCGTCAGCTCCGGCCTCCCGGCAGCGGCGCGCGGCCTGAAAATATTGTTCCTGAATGTGTTCAATCTGGTCAAGAGAAAAATCATTCAGATCTAAGCCTGGCGAATCCTTAGTCATGGTGCCGGCCAAGCCGGGATGCCAGAGCTGGCAAACGGCTTTCGCTCCGTGCCGGTGGACGGCGACCGCAAATTTGCGAATTCCCGGTATGTATTTGTCGTCGGACAAATAGGGTTGACGCTGCGATTTATACGGCCATTGCGGGTCAATGACCATAATCCCGGGAGTGATCAATGAACAGCCGCCCTCGGCTATCCGGGCGTAGTGGGCACAATATTCATCGGTGATGAAACCATCGTCCGAGCATAAATATTTGGCCATGGCCCCCAAAACCACCCTGTTGCGGAGGGTCAGAGGCCCGATCTGGATTGGTTCGAGAAAGCTGTATTTAACCATAATCAAGTCTTTTCCTTAAGGACGAAACAAGGCCCGACCGCCTTCAGCCCCGGCCGGGCCTCCCGAGTCATTGCTTAGACGGTTTATAGGGGGCCAGCTTGAGCGCGAAAATAATCAGAACCAGGGCGGCGGCGTTAAAAACAGCCATCACCATAAAAGGCAGTTGGTAATCCCCGGATGAACGGTAAAGCTCGCCGATTATAGGGTTGGAAAGGGCGATGCCCAATTGCAGCATGCCGGTGAAATAACCGATTATGGCCCCGTAATGTTTCCGTCCGAAAGATGCGGCCACCACCAGGGGCGGCGTGAGCGTCGAGGTCTTCTTGGCCCCGGCGGCAAAGGGAATGACCGCCATGATGATAATCGGAGTGGCGGCCGCCCCGATGAAGAAGATGCTGATGGTGCCGATAATGAACAAACCTGAAGTCAGAAAGGCGTAGGCCAGGCCGCCGAGCTTGTCGCTGACCCGCCCGAGACAGATGGTGCAGACGCCGGTGATAAAAGCATATATGCCCATTATGCTGGAGGAGGTGGAGACGGTCAGGCCTCGGCTCTGCCAAAAGGCGGGCAGAAAGTTTTCAATGTTGGTCGAGCAGCCGACCAGCAGAATTCCGACCAGCAGCAGCCAAAATGAAGCGGAGGACCGCGCCACAACGGGAGTGACGCCGTCGGCGACGGCCGGCCCGCCGGAGTCACCCCCGGCCGCCCCCGGTTCATCATCGGCGCCATAGGCCTTCTGCCCTTTCTTCTGCGGACTGTCGGCCACCAGGAAAATCACCGAGAACAACACTATCACCCCGATGGAAGCGCCCAGTATGCGATAGGCCACTCGCCAGTCGAAATGATGAATCAACTGTCCGCAGATCGGCATGATAATGGCCCCGCCGAACATGGAGCCGGCGATGACGATGCTCATGTAGGTGGCCCTTTTCTTGATGAACCAGTTGTTCATGACCACACTGACCGGCGCGACCGTGCCGAAACCGATGGAGATGCCGCCGCAGGCGGCGCCGACATAGAGACCGAGCAGACTGGTGGCATAGCTGTACATGAAAAAATGGGCCGTGCAAACGGCCACGCCGATGAAAAGAATCCACTTGGCTTCCATTTTCTTCAGAAGCGTCCCGATGAGCATGTTGGCGAAAAAGGCCGCCACCGTGGCCACAGTGGACATCAGGGCGATGGAACTGAGGGTCCACCCGGTGTCGTTCATGATGGAGGGCAGGAAAACGGCGAAAGTCTGCAGCCCGCCCTGAACGAAGAACATGATGATGAAACAGCCGGCCAGCACGGTCCAGCCTGAGAATTTAGCGTCATTAGCCTTAGCCATAAAAAGCTCCTAGATGAAGATGGTTTTCATGGAGGGCGGGCCGGACGGATACTCTTATTAAACATACAGGAGTGTTTAATAAATAATTATACACAGCCCTCTTCCTATGTCAAGGACAATTTGGTAAATCAGCGGATCGGCCGGGAATTTCTTAAAGAAAAGTGGCGGGAGATGATTTGGCCGACTTGATCGGCGAAAAATCAGGCAGCAGATCAAGAGGGTCGGTGACGAATTTGACGGGATTTGAGCCGTACTTCAAGATCATGCCCTGCAAGGTCGTGTCGACGAGTTTTAAGATGTTGCCCAAGGTCATGTCTTCCAGAAAGATGAACATTCCCTTCGAAGTCAGCCCCATGAATCCTAAATAAAGGATATAGCTGTGATTAATGAATTCCAGCGCATTGGTCCCTTTTTTCAGTTCGCCTTTTTTGACGGCTTCTTCAACGACTTTCTTCTTGGCCTGATACATGAACTCGGAGCTGCGGTACCTCAGCTTGGCCACATATTCCAGTTCCTTTATATTGTCTATGCCCATGAACAAGGCTTTTTCAACCATCCCGTAATGGCAGCAACTGATTAAATGCCGCCTGGTCTTTTCAAATATGTCTTCGGAGCCGGAAACATAATTGGCCAGGAAGTCCTGCTCTTTGAGTCTCAGGTAATCTTCGATCACTTTTTCATAAAGCTGGAGTTTATTTTTGAAATGGTAATAAATCGGAGTTCTGGTGGTGCCTAAAGCGTCGGCGATGTCCTGAAGGTTGGTGGCGGCGTAGCCGCTGTTTGAAAATACTTTCAGGCCGGTCTCCACAATGGCCTCAATGGTATGCTCGACGTTGTTCTTGGTTTTTCTCATAATTTCATGGCGTTTTCGGCGCCGTCCCCGTAAAGTATATTTTTGGCTGAAACAGCCCTGCGGCCGGCCTCCGGATCAGTAAACTTCGACGTTCGACAGCAGCCGAAGGCCGCAAAAAGTCTGAATTTCACGCTCCTCAACATTTTTATATTAAATCAATTTGCCGAAAGATGCAACTATAAAGTCGTAATATTCATATCATTCCTAATGAACAGGCAAGCCGGGCCGCTCTGATTTTGGCAAAAGCCGCCGACTTTAAATCCGGGAAGCGATAATTTTTCTTGACAGGCCGGAAGAGATGCTCTATGATTTAATTAAACATGCATGTTTGTTTATTTAAGACGCGGGCGGACAGTTGCAGCGAGTGTTTACGGCAACCATAACCGTGAATAAGTGACGGCCGAATCTTTCAAGCGGCCGGCGCTTCCTTTTTACTTTCTCCTAAAGCGGAAAGCGGGAGGTTTTATTATGATCAGCAGTTTTTCAGTATTCGCTCCGCCCTTGATGGGCTACGGAGCTTCCGACATTATTGGCGAAAAATGCCGCGATCTTGGACTGACCAAGGTTATTCTGGTGCACGATCTTGGAGTCGAGAAAGCCGGGCTTTCGCAGCGAATCGAAAAGAGCCTGAAAAACGCGGGCGTTGAATATGTCTCTTTTAAGGAGATTGAGCCTGACCCCACTGATGTTTCCATAGAGGCCGGCGCCCGGTTCGCCCAGCAAAGCGGCGGCATCAAGGCGGTCATCGGTCTTGGCGGCGGCAGCAGCCTTGATACGGCCAAAGGAATCAACGTCCTGATGGGCAACCCTTTCCCATTGTCAGACTATTTTCTTGGCGGCAAACCGACGCAAAAGGGCCTGCCCTTGTTCCTCATTCCCACCACGGCCGGCACCGGCAGCGAATGCACTCAGTCCTGCATCGTTTCCGACACTAAAAACAAACGTAAGACCACCATCCGCAGCTCCAACTGCAATGTGGCCACACTGGCCATCATCGACCCCGCCCTGACCCTGGACCTTCCGCCTTCGCTGACGGCCATCACCGGCATTGACGCCTTCGCCCACGCCGCCGAATCCCTGACCGGCAACAAAACAAATCCGGTCAGCGACGCCCTGAACAAGGAAAGCCTTCGCCTTATCAGTAAAAATTTGCCGATCGCCTTCAAAGACGGGCATAACCGGGAGGCTCGCGAAAGCGCGCTGCTGGCCGCCATGATGGCCGGGATGGGTTTTACCAACAGCATGTGCCACCTCGGGCACTCTTTCGGCCACGCCATAGGGGCCATCGCTCACATCCCTCACGGCCTGGCCATCGGTTCGTCCATCGCCCAGGCCATCTGTTTTGTGGCGGACGCCACACCGGAGAGGGTCAAGGCCATCGGCGAATGCATGGGGCTGACTTTTCCTTCCGGCGTGAGCGCCGAAGAGATCGGCCGCCGGACCGGGGAAGCTATCCTCAAGCTCAAAGCGGACATTAACCTGCCCGAGCTCAAAAGCCTGAACGTTACCAGGGAACAAATCATCGCCGCCCATCCGCTCATCCCCAAAGATGGCTGCTATCCCTTTGCGGTCAAAACCATGACCGAAGAACAGATCAAGGAATATTTGGGGAAAATGTACGACAACGTCCTGTAGAGCCATCGTTCGCCGGCGGTGAACGGTGAGCGGGTAAGAGGTTATGATGAGTAAAATTCTGATTCTGAATTTAGGCGGCACTTCCAGCAAAGTGGCTGTTTACGATGGGACGTTGCTGCTGGTCGAGCAGACTCTTCGCCATACTGAAGAAAATATGCGGGCCGCCCCCACAGCCAGGGAACAATTGGAATACCGAAAGTCGCTGATCCTGGCCTGGCTGGCTGAAAAGCAATTGAGCATGAGCTATATTTCGGCCGTGGCCGTGCGGGGTGCGACCATTAAAATCGCCGCGCAGAGCGGCACCTATCTGGTGACCGGCCGGTATAAACAGGAATTGATGGATTTATTCATTCCCGACAAACCCCTGATCCACGGCAACAGGGTGGTAACTCCCCTGGCCTTGGCCCTGGTCGGGGATCTGGACATCCCGATCTACATCACCGACCCGTCCTCGGTGAATGAAATGAGCGCCAAGGCCACAATATCCGGAGTCAAGGGCTATCAGCGCCGCTCCCGGTTCCACGCCTTGAACCAGAAAATGGTGGCCAGAAAGCACGCCGAAAAACTGGGGCGGGATTATCGCGACTGCCGTTTCGTGGTGGCTCATCTGGGAGGGGGGATATCCATCGGCGCCCATGAATCGGGGCGGGTCACTGACGCCAACGATGCCGGCGACGGGTACGGCCCGTTTTCCGCGGACCGGGCCGGAACCGTATCCACCGAGGCCATGCTGGACATGTGTTATGGCCGCAGCCTCTCCCAGCCCGAAGTGTACGCCCTCATTAGGGGCGGCGGCGGCCTGATCTCCCATCTCGGCACCGGCGACCTCAGGGAGGTGGAAGCCATGGCCGACGGCGGCAACGAGGAAGCGGCCCTGATCCATGACGCTCTGGTCTATCAGATAGCCAAAGAAATCGGCGCGTATGCCGCGGTTCTGAAATTCGACCTGGAAGCCATCCTCCTCACCGGCGGGATGGCTTATTCCCAAAGGCTGGTCAACGGCTTGAAGGAATATATCGGCAAACTGGCCCCGGTGGAAGTATATGCCGGAGAATTTGAAAACGAAGCCCTGGCCGCCGGCGCCTGTCGAGTGCTCAGCGGACAGGAGGAAGCGATTATTTTGTAATCTCATGGAGGATGCAATGGACAGCACCGCTCAAATCCAAATCTTGATGGACAAGGCCAGAGCCGCCCAGGCCATTTTTGAAAAATTCAACCAGCAACAAGTCGACGCCGTGGTCAAGGCCCTGGGCAAGTCAATTTTCGACAACGCCCGGCTGCTGGCCGAGGAAGCCGTTGCGGAAACCGGCATGGGCGACGTCGAAAGCAAAGTTCGCAAACAGCAGGGCGTGGCTATGAGCCACTGGGATTTTGTCAAGGACAAAAAAAGCGTCGGCATCATCGAGGAAGACCCCATCGCCCAAGTGGTCACTTATGCCAAGCCCATCGGCGTCATAGCCTGCATCACGCCCACCACCAACCCCACTTCCACGGTCTGCGGCAACGGCATCTACGCCTTTAAAAGCCGCAACGCCATGATCGTCGCCCCTCATCCGCGGTCCAAAAAAGTAACCGCCCACGGGGTGGCCATAGCCAGACAGGCCATCGCCGAAGCCGGCGGCCCGGCGGACCTTTTGCAGGTGATTGAAGAGCCGAACATTGAACTGACCCAGAAACTTATGGCCATGTCCGACGCCACCATCGCCACCGGCGGTCCGGCCATGGTCAAAGCCGCGTACTCCAGTGGCCGCCCTTCCTTTGGCGTAGGGCCGGGAAACGTGCAGTCGATAATTGATTCCGGTTGCCGCGACTATTACGATTCATATGCCGAGGGCACAATTCGCTGTCGCACCACCGATAACGGCATTCAGTGTACGGCTGAACAGTGCCTGCATTTGCCGCGCCCGGAAAAAGAGGCTATTCTGGGCGCTTTCGTCAAGTTCGGCGCGGTCGTGATAGAAGACGGAGCGATTTTGGACCGGCTCCGGGCCGGACTTTTCAAGAATGGCGCGCTCAACGTGGAAATGGTCGGCAAAACCGCGCCGGAACTGGCCAAAATTTTCGGAGTCCCGGCGCCTGAAGACGTCAAAGTTCTTGTGGTCAAGGCCAACGGCGTCGCCCCGGGTGAAATATTGTGCAAAGAGAAACTTTGCCCGGTCATCAGCTATCTTTGTTATGACCGCTTTGAGGAGGCGGTGGCCAACGCCAAAGCCAACCTGACGGACGGAGGCGCCGGGCATTCCACCATCATCTTCAGCAACGATCAAGCCCACATCGACCTCGCCGCCAAGGAACTGCCGGTGGCCAGACTGTCCATCAACACGCCCAACACCATAGCCGGCGGCAACAGCCCGATGATAGGCTACAATCCGACTATCTCCCTGGGCTGCGGCACCTGGGGAAACAACTCCATTTCCGAAAACATAACCTACCGGCATTTGATGAACACCACCAAAGTGGGGACCATCATCAAAAACGCCAGCCCTTTCAATCCTGACGAAATTTGGAAGTAACCGCCCTTCCAACCCGTCGCCAACCTTAGGCTCCGGAGCGCCACCAGGACGGTTGCCGTCCAGGCGGCGCTCCGAAGCCGAACCAAGCCCAGCATCTTCGCCCCGGCGGGACAATCGGGCGGCCCAAGGCGCCTTGGACCCCGGACAGGCGAGCAGGAGACAGTTCTATGGCCATTCCCAATTTTGAACAAATCATCCAACAAGCGCGGGACAGTAAAAAGATGACGCCCGCCTCCGTGGCCTGTGCGGAGGAAGAGCATGTTCTGGAGGCCGTGATTCGCGCCTGGAAGGAAAAAATCATCCAGCCCTGGCTGGTCGGCGACCGGGATCGGATCAAGGCGCTGCTGAAAGAACGGGACGAATCATTTCCCGATGAATTTATCGTCGGCGCCGACGACAAGGAAAAGGCCGCCTTTAAGGCCGTACAATTGATCCGGGAGGGCCGGGCCGCTTATTTGATCAAGGGCCTGATCGAAACCTCCGTCATCGTCCGGGCGCTTTTGAATAAAGAGACCGGCCTGCCGACCGGGCGGACCTTGAGCCACATGTCGATCACCCATATACCGGGGCACCGCAAACTGCTGGTCATAACCGATGCGGCGATTATCATTTCACCTGATTTAAGCCAGAAGGCGGACATCATCCAAAACGCGGTCAATGGGCTGCGGGCCTTGGGCTATGACCGGCCCAAAGTGGCGGTGCTGACCTCCATTGAAACCGTCAACCCTAAAATGCCGGAATCGGTCGAGGCCGCCGAGCTAAAAAAGAAATGGGAAGCGGGAGAAATCACCGGCTGCTGCCTGGAAGGCCCGATCGCCCTCGATCTGGCCCTGAACGCGGAAGCCGCGGCCGTCAAAGGTTACCAAAGCGAGGTCGTTGGCGATGCCGATATCCTGGTGATGCCGAACATGGTTTCCGGAAACATTCTGGTCAAAGCCCTGCGGGAATTCGCCGATTCCACCAGCGTCGGCGTGGTGCAGGGGGCCGGAGCGCCCATGGTGCTTTCATCACGGGGGGCCTCGGTACGTACCAAATACACCGCCGTGGTGGTTGTTTCACAGATGGTTTAGCCTGAATATTTCAGGAGTGAAGAAAAAAAAGTATCGGCCTGAGCCGTCAGCTTTCATCTGGAAGAAAACCTGATGGGCACCGTCAAGCTGATGCTGTTCTGAAGCAAGTCCCTGGGAAAGACGGGCATGGGCGCGGCGCGGCGCAGAAGAGCCAGGACTTCTTCGTCCAGTACTCTATGCCCGGAGCTTTTAACCAGGCGGGGTGAGCGCAGAGCGCCGTTGCGGTCCACCGTAAAGCTGACGGTGGCCGTACCCTGGAGTTTTCGAGCCTGGGCCGCCGGCGGATATTTTTTATAGCGTTCCAGGCGACGGCGTATTTGAGAGCTATAGGCGTTGAGCGCCTTGGGGTTGCCCGCGCCTTGGCCGCCGCCGACCCCGCCCCGGCCTTGACCCGGTCCGCCCCCGCCCGGCTGCGCCTCGGTTCCGGGCCCGCCGCCGCCGGGCGACCGGGCCGGAGCGCTCGCCTTGACCTCTTGGGGCTTGGCTCTGGGTTTCGGCTTTTCTTTAGCTTTAGGCGGAACCGGGCCGGGCTTCTCCCGGGGCGGCGGGGGCGGCACTTCCTCCGCTTTTTCCGACAGGCTTTCCAGGACCTCCGGCTCGGGTTCCGGTTCCGGCTCGGGTTCCGGTTCCGGCGTCTGTTCCGGTTCGGGTTCCTGAATTGGCTCCGGTTCGGTACCGGAAGCTGTTTCGTCATTGTCGGCCCCGCCGGGTTCGCCGCCGTCCGGGTCGTAATGGGCAAAATCCATCACCGCCAGGGGCTTGAACCTTTCTTCGGCCTCAGATTGCCCGGCCAGCACCAGGCCGACAATCACGGCCAAATGCAGCAAAAGCGCCGTGAGCGCCGCCGCCCAAAGGACCCGCCTTTCGTAATGCGTATCCAAGCCGTATTCCATATGGTCAATTTACTTCAGCGGCCGATTCGCCGGTCACGCTGGTCACCAGGGTGACTCGGGCGAAACCGGCCTGACCCAGTTCGCCCATCAGTTCCATCATGCGGGCGTATTTGACTTCACCGTCGCCCCGGACATAAATCTCGCCGGTTTCGGATTCCCTGGCCAAGCGCTTGAAATAGTCGGGCCGGTCGGGCGCCGTCACTTCGTCCTGATCGACAAAGACGCGGCTCTCGGCGTCCAGGCTGACGATCAAGGGCTTTTCGGGCCGGGGCATGGCCGTGCCGCCGGTCCTGGGCAGATTGATGTGGACCCCGCCCAGCATGAGCGGAGCGGTGACCATGAAAATGATCAGCAAGACCAGCATGATGTCGATGAAAGGGGTGACGTTGATGTCGGCGATAGGCCCCACTTCATCCTGTCCGGTCATCAGTTCGGCTTTTCTTTCCATAATTCACCGCTCATCAGAACCGGGCCGGCGATCAAGCCGCAAAAAATGCTGTTGAGCGAGAAAATCGCCCACCTTGCTGATGGCCGCCAGGCTTTCTTTGGCCGCCTTTTTCAAGGTTCCGGTGATCTTGTTATAAGCGATGACCGCCGGGATGGCCGCCACCAGCCCCATGGCCGTGGCGAACAGGGCCTCGGCAATGCCGGGCGCCACCACGGCCAAAGTGGTCTCGCCGGTGGCGGCAATGCCCACAAAGCTGTGCATGATGCCCCAGACCGTGCCGAACAGGCCGATAAACGGCGCCGTGGAACCGACCGTGGCCAGAAACAGGCTGCGGCTTTCCAGGCGGTCCAATTGACCGGACAGAACGGCCCGCATGCTTCTTTCCACCCGTTCCCTGAAATCGGCCCGGCTTTCATGGCCGGCCCCGTCCCGGCTGGCTTTGAGACCGGCTTCGACGATCCGCCGGGTAAACAGGGGAAAGCTCTGCGGCAGTTCGCCGTTGAGGTCGCTGCTCATCTTATTGAACAGGCCGACGGTTCGGCCGGCCCGCCGAAGGATGGCCGCTTTCTCAATAATTATGATCCAGCAGAACAGAGAGGCCAGGAGCAGCAGGAGCATCACTCCCTGCACCACCGGGTCGGCTTTCATGAACATGTCGATGATGGATATTTCTTCGGACATTTGCGTCTAAAGGCTCCTAATGGGCTGTCATGGCCTTGTTTAAATCCGGGCCCCCGAAAAACGGAGGGCCCGGATTTTCACCCGCGAGGATAGGGTTCAGGTGGAGAACCGGGCTCAGTTTTGGATGTTGAAGGTCAGTGAAGCGTTAAAATTTTCCGTGTCGCACCTGGCCTGGTCGGGGTAAGGGCGGCTTTCGGAAACATTGGCCAGCCATTGCCCGGCTTTAAGGGGAATGATGTTTATCAGACCATCCTGATTGGTTTGTCCGGCGAAGGCATAGGCGCCCTCGTCAGAAAAACCGGCGTAATAGGCCCGCACGTCGGCCCCGGGCAGGGGGCGGCCCTTCAGCAGCACCTTGACCGGAAATTTTTGGCCGGGCCTGAGCTCGGCGGGGTTGACCTGGGGCACAATTTCCAGGTCCTGGCCCACGGGCCGGCTGATCAAGGCGCTCTCCCGGGCGCCGCCGATGTTGACCACCGCTTTGCCGAAGGAAGAAGAGAAGCGGCAGGCCGTAGCGCCCTGGACCTCATTTTTCGCTTGGCTAAGCCAGCCGTCAGGGCTGTTGGAACGGAAGGCGGGCACGGTGGCGGCCAGCACCAGGTAGGCGGCTTTGGCCAACGGCTGTTCACTGACGTAGAGTTTTGGCTCGGCGCCGTTTTTCAGCGCCAACTGGCCGTTGGGGCCGAGCAGCTTGAGGGGCTGATAACGGCGGCCGATCTGATCGGCCGGGATCGCCTCGCCCTGAGGGAAATTGTGGCCGAAGCCCAGGACGGCGGTCAGAGGCCGGCCTTCGGCCGGGCTTTGGGCCCCGGCCCAGAAATCGTGGGCCAGGGCCGGGCTTGACAAGAAAATAATGAAGCAGGCCGAGGCCAAAAATTTGCTTTTCATTGCTGTTCCTTTCTTCGTAAAACAGGCCGGTGTTTCTCAAAGGCGAAGACCGGCGCCGGCCGGATTATTCATTCCCAATTCATCTCCAGGCCGACATAGAAAGTGCGCGGCGGCTGTATGGAATAGGTAAAATCGCCGGTGCCGTAGGCGGGAGCGCCCTGACTGCCGTAGTATTCCTTGTCGAGAACATTGAGCACGTCCAGCACCACCTTGTAGTTTGCGTTGAAGCGATAACTGAGCTGCATATCCAGCGTCCCCTTGTCCTGGGCCTTATAGGGCGTCTGCTGATAACCCCCGCTCAGGTTGGGGGTTCCGTCCCGCAGCGTCGGCGGAGGGTCACGCAACAGGGAGTCGGCCTCCCAGCGGAAGCTGACGCGGCCGCCCAGGCCTTCTTCCGGCTCGTAGGACAGTTCGGCGTTGCTTATGTGCCGGGGCACAGCGGTTATGCGCCGCCCGCTGTTGTCCACCGCGGCCGTGCCGTTGACTTTCTGCTTGGCGTCAATATAGGAATAGTTGGCCTTCAGGGTCCAATCCCTGGCCGGGTAGATGTTCAGTGCGACTTCCAGGCCCTGACGGGTGGTTTCACCGATCGGAGCCTGGCTGTTGGTCTGCTCGTCGTACGTGACGTCGTTTTTGGTGAAGGCCCAGAAGTAGGTCATTTCCAAGTTCAGCCAGTCCAGGGGGGCGGCCCGGTAGCCCAGTTCATATTGGTCACGCGTGGTCAGATCGTAGATGCCGCCCTCGTAAAAGGTGGCGTTGCTCAGGCCGGGCATGCTGAAACCGCGTCCGAAGTTGCCATAGACCGAAAGCCAATCCACAGGCGTTGACCAGACGAAGCCGGCTTTGGGGCTGAAAAAAGTTTTCCTGGGGGCTGATTCTTCTGGAGTGCCCGCCAGGTTGTTCCTGAATTTGCCGCCCAGGATGTCGTAGCGGCCGCCCAGGCGCAGGTTGAGGGGATCCAGAACCTGATAGGTCACCTCCCCCAAAAAGGCTGGATTGGTCACCGAAAAATTTGTATCGGAAGTTTTGTTCCCACGGCGGTGCCCCGATCCCCAGGGCAATTGCCAGGTTTGCCGTGGACTTTCCTGCTCGAAGGAATAGGTGGTGCCCAGGGTCACGGTGGCCGGCCGGCCGGCCCAGTCGCCATTGTAATTGTAAGACAAGCCCGCGCCCCAGGATTCATGGGTATTGTATTGCTCAGTGCCGTTTCCGCCGGTGCCGGTGCCTGGTCCGGTGGCGTTGGCCGGATAAGCAGCCATTTGCCAGCGAGTATGTTCCAGGGTGGAGCCGTATAAATAGAAGGTCAACTGGGATTTGTCGTTGATGAAATAGTTGGCCCACAAGCGGCCGTCGTAACGCGCCCTTTTCCCGCCGTTGTATTCGCCGCTGCCGTCGTCCACCGCCGCGGTGGGCGGCAGGTTGAGGCGCTTGGGAATATAGCCGGCTGAATTCCACTGGGCCTGATAGGCCCGGAGGTTGAGGCTGGTTGAAAACTTGTCGTTGAACCGATAGGTCCACCGGCCGGAGAAGTTTTTCTTGTCCCATTCCGAATGGTCACGGTACCCGTCGCTGTGAAAGGCCTGGAAGGCATAGACCTGGCTCAATTGGTCGGTTTCCCGGGCCAGGAGACCCTGGGCGTCCATTTCATTGTAGCTTCCGTAGCGGAGGTTCAGGCGGGTGAAATTGCCGCCTTTGATGGTCTGCATGGGCAGGGCCCCGCCGCCGGCCCGCTGGCCGTAATAGACGGAGGACGGGCCTTTGATGATTTCAACCGTTTCTATCTCAATGGGTATGATTATGCCGGTGTCCAGGTAGGCATTGGCGTGGCCGTTGTCGTGCAAAGGAATGCCGTCGAGGTACATGGTCACCTCGGCGCCGCCGTGCCCGGCTTTGGAGCCGCGAATCTGGAACTCAGGGGCGATGCCGCTTTCGCCGTATTGGGTGATGCTGACGCCCGGGCTCATCAGGATCATATCCAAAGGCTGCCTGTAAACCCGGCCGACCACGTCCTTGTTTTCCAACACCGTCGCGCTGGTGCTCTGCAGTTCCTCCCGCCTGACCGCCGCCCGCACTTCAACCGTCGGCAGAGCCACCTCCGTGCCGCTGTTCTCAGCGTTTTCCTCATTGTCCGTCTGGCCCTTACCGGCCTGATTTTGGGCCCAGGCCGGGGCCGAACTCAGCAGTGCCAAGGCCATGGCCGCCAGCAGCATTATCCTGATAAACATACCTGACTCCTTATTTCTCCATAAATTGACTTCCGGCCCAAGGCATGGCAAAATAAGGACGAATAGGGGCAACCTTGTTCGCGTGAAGGATGACGCCGTCACGACCGCCACGAAGGGCGGCGTCATTCTTTTTTGCCAGGCCCGACAGATATTGATGTAATGGGCGGCTTGCAGGTCAGGAACCAGGCAAAACCGCGCTTCGGTCACATCGTCTTGAGGATAAATTTTTACATAGGCGCCTCCAGCAAAAAAAAGGCCGTACATCCAGTTTAATAGCGGATGTACGGCCTTCGTAACCGTATAAGTTCAAATCATAACAGAAAGACACCGGCCGGCCGGTTCTCTGCGCACAATTCAGCTTCTTGTTGAAATTGCGTTCCGATTAAAACATTTTTTTGAATCAAAGTCAATCACAATTTGCTCTCTAAGAAACGCCCTTAAAAGCTTTGGGCTTTTGGCGTCTGATATGCTATATTTAAAGCGTTGGATTATGGCCGATAGTCAAGGCCGGCCGTCAAGGGCGGCGGCCGGGGCCGGGAAAAACCTTCACAAGGAATTTCAGCAATGAGCAATGTGGTGATAGTCGGCGCCCAGTGGGGCGATGAAGGCAAAGGCAAGGTGGTGGACATCCTCACCCGGAAAGCCGATCTGGTGGTGCGTTTTCAGGGCGGCAACAACGCCGGCCACACCCTGGTGGCCGGCGGGCAGAAATATGCCCTGCGCCTGGTGCCTTCCGGCATTCTGCATGACGGCAAGACCGGGCTCATCGCCGGCGGGGTGGTGGTCGACCCTGATGTGCTGCTGGAAGAAATCGACGGCCTCAGCGCCCGGGGGGTGCGGGTGGGGCCGGGCAATCTGAAGGTCAGCGAAAAAGCCCACGTCATCATGCCTTACCACCAGGCCCTGGACCAGGCCCGGGAAGGTTCGAAAGGGGCCGGGAAAATCGGGACCACCGGCAAAGGCATCGGGCCCTGTTATGAAGACAAGGCCTCCCGCATCGGCCTGCGCCTGGGCGACCTGCGCGATCTGGAATCTTTTCGGGACCAGGCCGAACGGGCCCTGGGGGAAAAGAACCAGTTGCTGACCGGCCTCTACGGCCAGAGCCCCCAGAAGCTCGACGAGCTGATGGCCAAGGCCCGGCTCTGGGCCGACCGCCTGGGCCCCTACCTGACCGACACCTGGCGGCTTTTGATGGCCGCCGTCGACCAGGGCCGCCAGATTCTTTTCGAAGGCGCCCAGGGGGTCATGCTGGATCTGGACCACGGGAGCTACCCGTTCGTCACCAGTTCCAACCCGGTGGCCGGCTCGGTTTCCGCGGGCGCCGGTCTGCCCCCCCGGAAGATCGACGGCATCCTGGCCCTGGTCAAGGCCTACTCCACCCGGGTCGGCTCGGGGCCTTTCCCCACCGAACTCGAGGATCAGACCGGCGAATACCTCCGCCGGCGGGGGACCGAATTCGGCACGGTCACCGGCCGCCCCCGCCGCTGCGGCTGGCTGGACACGGTGGTGGTCAGGACTTCGGTGACCCTCTGCGGGGCCGACCATCTGGCGGTGACCAAACTGGACGTTCTGGCCGGCCTCCCGGAACTGAAGATCGCCACCCACTATCTGCTGGACGGCGAAAAAATAGATTTCATCCCGTCCGACATCCGGGCCGCCGCCCGCTGCCGGCCGGTCTACGAAAGCTGGCCCGGCTTTGAGGGCGACCTGTCGAAGGTCAGGAAAACGGAGGATTTGCCGGCCAATGCCCGCCGCTATCTGGAACGGATGAGCGAACTCTGCGGCGCGCCCCCGGCCCTGGTCTCGGTGGGGCCCGACCGGGAGGAAACCATCATGCTGCACGAGTATTTCTGAAGCAGGGCCGGCCGGTGGGCGCCGATCGGGACGACATAAGCCCGGAACTGGGTCGGCTCAAAGAGCTGGAAGCCAAGCTGGACATCTACAAGAGCACTCTGACCGAGATTTACGAACAATATGATCAGAAGCTCGAGGAACTGTCCCTGGTCCGCCGCATGGGCGATGCCCTGCGCAGTTCCCGCAGCCTGGAGGCCCTGTCGCGCTCCCTTCTGGAAACCGTGGCCCACGAAGTGGCCGTGGACCGTCTGACGCTGATGCTGACCGAGGAGCGGAAAGGCCCGGAAAAACTTTTCATCCGGGCCGCCTACTGGGCCGATCAGGAGATTTTTTCCTTTTTCGACGCTTCCCGGGCCGTGCCCTGGTCCCGGAATATTCCGGAACCCCTGCTGCCCCCCGCGGAGGGCTTGACTACGCCCCTGACCATTCTCAGCGCCGCCCCGGAATACGACCCCCTGGGCCGCCCCGAAGACGGGCCGCGCTCGCTGATCTTCCTGCCGCTGATGGTCCGGCGCCGGCTGCTGGGCCTGACGACGCTTTCCCGGCCGGCCGAACACCCCTTTGCCCCGGAAGACGAGCGCATGCTGGTCATCATGGGCGATCAGGCCGGTTCGGCCCTTTCCAGCGTACTGTTGTTCGACGATCTCAGCCGGGTCAACCAGCGCCTGGTGGAATCGGAAAGCCGGGCCCGGCAGGTGTCCAACTATCTCCAGCGCCTTCTGGAGACGGCCAACGACGCCATGTTCACCTTAAACGACCGGGGCCTCATCACCTACGCCAACCGCAAGGCCGCCCAGTGGGGCTGGCGGCGGGAAGAGATGCTGGGCCGGGAGTTCCGATCCTTTCTGGTCGAACCGGAAAAGATTGCGGGCTGGGCGGCCGGGGCGGCCCCGCCGGCTGACGAGGTTTTCGAGGCCGTGCTGATCAACGCCGCCGGCGAGCCGCGAAATCTGATTCTCTCCACTTCCCGGGTGGGCGGGGAGGACGAGGATGAGCCGGCCGCCCCCCGGCCCGGCGACGGTGATTTCGGGGTCAGCTATTCCTCCTGGATGGTCCTGATCAGCGACCTGACCGAGAGAAAATACCTGGAAAGGCAACTGATCCATTCGGAAAAACTGGCCTCCATCGGCATTTTGGCCGCCGGCGTGGCCCACGAGGTCGGCAACCCACTTTCAGCCATTTCCGGTTATGCCCAGATTCTTCAGGCCGGCATCGACTCCGAGGAGGAGCGGCGGGAATATCTGGAGGCCATCGTCAACCAGACCGGCCGCATCCAGAAAATTCTGCATGAGCTTCTGGATTATTCCCGGCCCTCCCAGGGCGTCCTGGAACTGCTGGATCTGGCCGAAACCCTGCCGCGGACCATGAGCATGATCCAGGCTCAGCGGGTTTTCCGGGATATTGAAGTCAGTTATGATCTCGACGAGGAACACCGGCCCCATCTGGTGACCATGGACCGCGACCATCTGGCCCAGATCACCATCATCATCGCCATGAACGCGGCCCAGGCCATGGGCGGCCAGGGCCGCTTCTCCGTCAGTCTCGGCCGGGACGGGCCTTACGTGCGCCTCAGCTTTCAGGACAGCGGCCCCGGGGTGCCGCCGGAAATCGCCGGCCGCCTTTTCGACCCCTTTTTCACCACCAAAAGTCCCGGCGAGGGCACCGGTCTGGGCCTGTCGATCTGCCAGCGCCTGGTGGACAACTGCCAGGGCCGCATCGAGTTTAAAAGCGCCCCCGGCCAGGGCGCCAATTTCATCATCAGCCTGCCGGAGAGCACCGCACGGCCATGACCACGTCACCCAGCATCCTGATCGTCGACGACGAAGGGCATATCCGCAAGATCCTGTCGATCATGCTCGGCAAGCGCGGCTACCGCTGCCGGCTGGCCGCCTCCGGCCAGGAGGCCCTGGCCATTCTGGGCCAGGAGGAATTTGACGCGGTCCTGACCGACCTGAAAATGCCCGGGCTCGACGGTCTGGAGCTTCTGGCCCGCATCAAGGGCGAAAACCCGGAGCAGATCGTCATCATGCTGACCGCCTTCGCCACGGTGGATACCGCCTTGAGCGCCATGAAGGCCGGAGCTTACGACTACCTCAGCAAACCCTTCAAGGAAGAAGAGATCGTTCTGGTTCTGGAAAAGGCCCTGGAGCGGGGCCGGCTCATTGACGAAAACCGCCTTTTGAAGCGGCAGATCAAAGAGCGTTTTGACATCTCCTCTTTCTTAGGCCAAAGCCCGGCCATGCAGAAGGTTTTCGACCTGATCGCCAAAGTGGCCGAAACCCGGGCCACGGTGCTGATCACCGGGGAAAGCGGCACCGGCAAGGAACTGGCCGCCCGTTCCATTCACCAGAACGGCCCCCGCCGGGAGAGGCCCTTCGTCCCGGTCAACTGCGGGGCCATCCCCCCCAATCTCATGGAAAGCGAATTTTTCGGCCACGTCAAAGGGGCCTTCACCGGCGCCGACCAGGCTAAAAAGGGGCTGGTGGCCGAATCAGACGGCGGCACGCTTTTCCTCGACGAAGTGGCCGAACTGCCCTTGGATATGCAGGTCAAGTTCCTTCGGGTGCTTCAGGAGGAGGAGGTTCGCCGGGTGGGGGAGCTTAACGCCCGCAAGGTCGACCTGCGGGTGCTGGCGGCCACCAACAAGGACCTGCGGGGTGAGATCGAGGCCGGCCGTTTTCGGGAGGATCTTTTCTACCGCCTCAACGTCATCAGCCTGAGAATGCCCCCCCTGCGGGAGCGGCCCGACGATATCCCCATGCTGGCCAGTCTCTTTCTCAAGCAGGCCGTGGATAAAAACAGGCTGAACCCCAAAAAGATGACCGCCGCCTCTATGCGCCTTTTAATGGAGCAGAAATGGTCCGGCAATGTCCGGGCTCTCAGGAACGTCATCGAGCAGGTGGCGGTGATGAGCGAAGGCGAAATCATCGGCCCCGAGGATTTTCCTTTTGCCCGTCCGGCCCCGGCGGTCTCCGGGCCGGCGGCCGCGCCGGACGCCATCTGTCTGCCCGGGCCCGAGAAGGGCGCCGACCTGAAGGCGGCCGTCAAAGCCGCCGCCGAAGCCGTCGAGCGGCAGATCATCGAACGGGTGCTGAAGGAGCATAACGGCAATAAAACCCACGCCGCCGAAGCCCTGGGCCTCAGCCGCCGGGCCCTGATAACCAAGGCCCAGCATTACGGGCTGGACTGAAGCCGCCCCGGCCGCCGCAAAATCCAAAGCATCATTCACCCCTTTCGCAGTGAAACCGCCGCCTGAAACTGGCTGTCATCCCACGGTCGGGACAGCTTCATGGAAAAATAAAATGGAAAAATAAAACTTTACAAATCGCCTCAAAAGAAGCATAATTCCCAATCGTGTGCCGGCGCGTATACCCGGCTAGCTGAGGCCCAAAGGGTTCCCCGGAATCCTGTCGGGCTTTTAGTCTTTTAGACGCCAGGCCGTCTTTCCGGTGATCACGTGTCCGTCAGCAAAAGCACCCGGGCCAATCTGGCCCTGTCAATGGCCGCCTTCTTTTGGGGCACCACCTTCATTGTCCAGCGCCAGGCCATGGAGCACCTGACCCCTCTGGCCTTCGGGGGCTTGCGCTTTACCTTGGGCGCCCTGGCCCTCCTGCCCCTGGCCCTGCCCCGGGCCGCCCGCCTCCTGGCCGCCGACCCCGCCCCCGGCCGCCTGCTGCGCCTGTGGCTGCTGGGGGGGCTGGTTTCCGGGGGCTTCATCTTCATCGGCATCAGTTTTCAACAATACGGGCTTTTGTGGACCACGGCCGGCAAGGCCGGCTTCATTACCAGCCTCTATGTGGTGCTGGTGCCCCTGATCATGCACTTGACGGGGCACAGGATAATGCTGGGCGAGGCCCTGGGGGCGGCGCTGGCCGTGGTCGGGCTCTATTTTCTGAGTTTTGCCGCCGGACTCTTCAGCCTCTCCCGGGGCGACGCCCTGGTGCTCATGGGAGCCTTCATCTGGGCCGGGCACGTCATTTCCCTGGGCTGGCTGTCGCCCAAGATGGATTCCATATTGCTGGGGACTTCCCAGGCTCTGGTCTGCGGTTGCCTGGGCCTTCTGGCCACCACCTTCAGCGGCCAGTGGCCCGGCCCGGAACTGCTGCGCCAGGCCTGGCTGCCCATCGTCTGGGGCGGCTTCTTTTCCGTGACTCTGGGTTTTACCCTTCAGGTCATCGGCCAGAAAGACGCCGCGCCGGCCCCGGCGGCCATTATCCTGCAGATGGAGGCCGTGGTGGCGGTCGTCGCCGGCCGGCTCTTTTTAAACGAAGTCATGACCGGGCGTATGCTGCTGGGGGCCGCCCTGATGCTGGCCGGCATGCTTCTGAGCCAGCTCTGGCCCATATTGGCCGGGAAAAAATAGCTCCCCCTCAATTTCCCCCGCGGCCGGGTCTCCCGGCCCGAACTTTATTATTGCGGTTTTTACCGACTGTGATGTGACATGTCGCCCAAAATTCGCGCCCTGATCTTTCTGCTGGTGGCCGCCTTCATTTGGGGCTTTTCCTATCCCATAGGCCGGGCGGCCATGGAATACCTGAGCCCCTGGGCCTACGGCGGCTTCCGCTTCCTGTTCGGGACCCTGTCCCTTCTGCCCATGGCCTTAAAGCGCCGGCGGCAACCGGCCCCTCTGGCCTACACCGGCAACGTCTCCCCCCATCTGTGGCTTTGGGGTGGCCTGCTGGGCGGTATCTGCCTCAGCCTGGGCGCGGTCATGCAACTTTACGGCCTCTCCCGGCTGCCGGCCGGTCAGGTGGGCTTCATGACCACTCTTTACGTTTCCCTGGTGCCGGTGCTGGCCTTTGTGGCCGGCTACCTGCCCCGGCTGCTGATCGTCATCGGGCTGGGCATCGGCCTCTGCGGCCTCTACCTCCTGACCGGCGAGGCCGGCGGCGATTTCGGCAAGAGCGCGGTCATCATTCTGGTGGCCGACGTCTTCTGGGCCGCCCAGGTCATTATCACCGGCCGTTTCGCGGCCCGGGTCAACACCTGGCTCTTTTCCCTGTCCCAGGCCATGACCAGCTGCGTTCTGGTGCTGGGCCTGGGCTGGCTGGGCGGTCAACTGCCGGACTGGAGCGTTTTTGTCCAGACCCTGCCTTTCACCATGTGGGGCATCATGTCCGTGGGGGTGGCCTACACCTGCCAGGCCATGGCCCAGAGAAACATTTCCTCCACTTCGGCCGCCCTGGTCTTTCCTCTCCAGTCAGTCATCGGGGCCGTGGCCGGGGTGGTCTTTCTGGGCGAGCATATGAGCCGGCGCATGATCCTGGGGGCGGCCGTCATTGTGGCCGGCTGCATCACCGCCCAGTTCGCCCGGGAATCCTCGCCGGTCACCCCGGAGCACAAATACTGGAAGCAACTCCGTTACGCCAGGATCGCCCTGGGAATCTTCATCGGCCTGGTCACGGCGAGCGCTTTCATCTGGGCGGTGACTTGAGGCCGCCGCTATCTTCCGGCTATTGTTTTCAGTCGGCCCGGGTTTTGATGATCGCCCCCCGGGCCGCTGATTGGGCCAACTGGCCGTAGAGATAGAGATAGCCCTTGGCCACCCGCAGCGGGGGAGCCTGCCAGTGGTTGCGGCGTTTCTCCAACTCGTCCGCGCTCACTTCCAGTTCCAGTTTTTGGCGCTGAATATCGATGCTGATGCGGTCCCCGTCCCTGATCAGGGCGATGGGGCCGCCTTCCTGGGCCTCGGGGGAGACGTGGCCCACAAAGCAGCCGTTGTTGGTGCCGGAAAAACGGCCGTCGGTGACCAGAGCCGTTTTCCTGGCCAGACCCAGGCCGTGCAGCAGTTTCAGGGCCTTGAACATCTCCGGCATGCCCGGCCCGCCCTTGGGGCCTTCGTAGCGGATGACCAGCACTTCGCCGCCTTTGACCCGGCCGGCCATGATGGCCTGGTTGGCTTCCTCTTCGGAATCGAAACAGAGGGCCGGGCCGGAGAAGACCCGCTGCGAGGGGTCGATGGCCGCCGGTTTGGTCACCGCGCCCAGAGGCGAGATGTTGCCGTAGAGCACCCCCAGGCCGCCGGTGCTTTCAAAGGGCTTTTCAAACGTTTTGATGACTTCGTTGTCGGGCGACTTGACGCCTTCCAGGTTTTGGCCGACCGTCAGGCCGGAGACGGTCAGGGCTTCGGTCCTGATCAGGCTTTTCAATTCCGAAAGCACGGCCTGAACGCCGCCTGATTCATAAAAGTCGATGACATTGGCGCTGGCCGCCGGGTTCATTTTGGCGATCAGGGGCGTTCCGCGGCTCAGGCGGTCGAAGAGCCCCAGCTCGAAATCCAGTTCAGCCTCATAGGCGATGGCCGGCACATGCAGGGCCGCGTTGGTCGAGCCGCCGATGGCCGAGGTCAGGCGAACGGCGTTTTCCAGGGACTCGGGGGTGATGATCCGGCGGGCGGTGATGTTCTTCCTGGTCAGTTCCACAATGGCCCGGCCGCTTTTCTGGGCCGCGGCCAGGCGGGCGGCATAGCCGGCCGGGATCATGGCGCTGCCCGGCAGCGACATGCCCAGGGCCTCGGCCAGGCAGCACATGGTGTTGGCCGTGCCCAGAAAGGAGCAGGAGCCGCAGCCGGGGGCGCAGCGGTTTTCCATGCTCAACAGATCGTCCTCGCTGATTTCCCCGGCCAGAAGCCGGCCCACGCCTTCGATGATGCTGGTGCTGTCGCTCCGGCGATTGTGGAGGAAGGGGCCGCCCAACATGGGGCCGCCGTTGACCAAGATGGCCGGCAGGTCCAGGCGGGCGGCGGCCATGAGCATGCCCGGCACGATCTTGTCGCAGGAGCCCAGAAGCACGATGGCGTCATATTGATGGGCCTGAACCATCAGTTCAATGGAGTTGGCGATGACGTCCCGGGTCGGGAGGATGTAGCGCATGCCTTCGTGTCCCTCGGCAATGCCGTCGCAGGCTCCGATGACCCCGAATTCCACCGGCGTACCCCCGGCCAGGCGGATACCGTCGGCCACCGCCGAGGCCACCGCCCGCAGGTTGAAGTGCCCGGGCACGGTGCTGCTCCAGGCATTGGCCAGGCCGATCAGGGGACGGGACAGATCTTCGTCGGTATAGCCCATGGATTTGTAGTAAGCCCGATTGATGCTCCATTCCGGTCGTTTCAGAATTCGTTCGCTGCGCATGCCTTCTCCTTGGAAGATGAATAAAGGAAACCAGATTCAGCTAAGGCTCTGTCAAGAAATAACCTATACATCTCCCTGGCTGCCTTGCTCTGGCTTTAGCCGCCAGCAATCCGGCCAAAGCCAGAGCGCCCGGCCAGGCAAACGTATAGGTTATTTCTTGACAGCCCCTAATTGGGGGAACCAATTATCGCATATTGCTTCCGCAGGTGGCGAGCCTTTTGATCCGGCCCGGCAAGCCCTGGAATTGCTGCTTCTTGCCCTTTGCCGGCGGCTGTGCTATAAATATATCAATAGTTTTCATACCGTTCCGGGCAGGTGTTTTATGAAAAAATACGTTCTGATTTTGGCGGTTTTGATCTTAAGTTCTGGTTGCGCCTTCAACGACTGGTTCGGCGGCTCCTCGTCTTCTTCCTCCGGCGGCGGCAGCCGCTTCGGGGGGCCCGATCAGGGTGCGCAGCAGATGGCTGACGCTAAAAACTCCTTCGACCAGAAGATCAAAAGCGCCCAGGGCCAGAGTCTGGCCCAGGTGCAGAAAGACTGGGGCCGCCTGGAACGCGGCCTGAGCCAGGGCGGCCTGACCGTCTATCGCTGGAGCCAGACGGCCAGGATCACCTCCCCCGGCGGCAAGGTGGCCCAGGCTTCCAGCGGCGGCCAGGAAACAGCCTCCTGCCTGGCCATGTTCATTGTCGACCCTTATAATACGGTGGTGGACGCCACTTCCGAAGGCCTCTGTCTGGATCTGACTAGAATGCCGGCCTGGAAGCCCTACGTCACCGAATCAACCGACGGGCGCACCGGGACTATCTGATTCCGGAAGCCTTGCTCGGGGCCCGGCCGGCCGGAACAGTGAAATTAGGATCCCCGACAGGCTCCTAGCGCAGCAGACCGTTCCAGTCGACGCGGCGGAGAACCGGGGCGATGACCAGGGAAACAATGGTCATCAGCTTGATGAGGATGTTCATGGCCGGGCCGGAGGTATCCTTGAAAGGATCGCCCACGGTGTCGCCGACCACGGTGGCTTTGTGGTTGTCGGTGCCCTTGCCGCCAAAATTGCCGGATTCAATGTACTTTTTGGCATTATCCCAGGCACCGCCCGAGTTGGCCATGAAGAGGGCCAGAAAGACGCCCATGACTGTGGAGCCCAACAGGGCCCCGCCCAGGGCCTCGCGGCCCAACAGCAGGGCGATCAGCACCGGGGCCAGCACGGCCATGACGCCCGGGGCGATCATTTCTTTCAGGGCGGCCTCGGTGGCGATGGACACGCAAGTGGTCGGGTCGGGCTTGACGCCGGGCCGGCCTTCCAGAAGGCCGGGAATCTCCCGGAACTGGCGGCGCACTTCCTCGACTATGGAGTAGGCGGCCTTGCCGACCGAGGTCATGGTCAGGGCGGCGGCCAGCATGGGGATGCAACCGCCCAGGAAAACGCCCACCACCACGATGGGGTCGGTCAGGTTGATGGAGCTGAGACCGGAAGCCTGGATATAGGCCACAAAGAGAGCCAGGGCGGTCAGGGCGGCCGAACCGATGGCGAAACCTTTGCCGATGGCCGCGGTGGTGTTGCCGAGGGCGTCGAGAGAGTCGGTGATCTTGCGGGTCTCTTCGCCCAGGCCGACCATTTCCGACATGCCGCCGGCATTGTCGGCGATGGGGCCGTAAGCGTCAACGGTCATGGTGGCCCCGACGGTGGACAGCATGCCCACGGCCGAGATGCCGATGCCGTAGATGCCGGCGGTCTGGTAGGCGATATAGGTGGCCACGCAGATGCCCAGGACCGGGAGGATGGTGGACATCATGCCCACGGCCAGGCCGGCGATGATGACGGTGGCCGGACCGGTCTGGGACTGGCGGGCGATTTCCGCCACCGGCTTGGAGGAGGTGTAGTATTCAGCCAGAAGGCCGATGACCGTGCCGACCACCAGGCCCGAAAGAACGGCCATGAAGACGCCCATGGGCGCGCCGATGGCGTAGGTGACGATGAAGGCCAGAACCACGAAGATCGCGCCGGCCAGGAGAGTGGTGCAGCGCAAAGCCTTGTCCGGGGCCTGGTCTTTCAGTCTGGTCATGGAGAAGATGCCCGCAAAGGAACTCAGCATGCCGACCATGACGTAGAGCATGGGCACGGCCAGGAGAATGTCTTTCTTGGGAATCGGCACGGCCGATTCATACCACTTCATGGCGTTGATGTCGGTCATCGACAGGGTGGCGGCAATGGACAGGGAGGCGATGATGGCCCCGCAGTATGATTCGAAAATGTCGGCGCCCATGCCGGCGATGTCGCCCACGTTGTCGCCCACGTTGTCGGCGATGACGCCGGGGTTGCGGGGATCGTCCTCAGGGATGCCGGCTTCAACCTTGCCCACCAGGTCGGAACCCACGTCGGCGGCCTTGGTGAAAATGCCGCCGCCGACCCTGGCGAAGAGGGCGATGGAGCTGCAGCCCATGGCAAAGCCGTTGATATACTGCACTGTCTGGTCGTTGCCGTCCAGGCCGTAGATGCAGAACCAGAAACCCACGCCCAGAAGGCCCAGGGCGGCCACCGAAACGCCCATGACCGAGCCGGAGAAGAAGGAGACCAACAGGGCCGCGCCCTGCCCTTTTTCATGGGCCGCCACCGCGGTGCGGGAGTTGCCCCTGGTGGCCGCGGCCATGCCGAAATAGCCGGCGCCGATGGAACAGAGCGCTCCGGTGACAAAGGCCAGCGCGGTCTGATGATCCAGGAAGATCAGGAGAAGCAGGAAGACCGCCGCGATGAAGACGGCCAGATAGACGTATTCCTTCTTCAAAAAGGCCATGGCCCCTTCGTGGATCATCTGTTCCAGGCTCTGGATTTCCTCATTGCCGTTGGGCTGCTGTCTGACGTAGCGGTAAATCATGTACGCCACAATCAGACCGATGACGCCCAGCCAGGGGGTAAACTTGGTCAGCTCGATCATATCGCCTTTCCTCCAGGTAAAAAATCGAGGCCGGTCCGTTACGGCTCCCCCGGGGAGCCGGACCAGCGCCGCACATATCTGAAACAGGTAATATAGCATTGCGGACCCGCCGAGTCCAGCATAAATTTCAAGCTTGTCAACGCGAAACAGCAAGGTCCCGCTTTTTACTTCCGGGCCTGCCGCATCATCTCGGCCACTTCATAGGCCGCGTTGGCCTGGCTCAGTTTCTTCTGCTCCTTGAGCACATCGCCCAGCACCTTGTGGGCCGTATAGCTCTTGGGCGCCAGACGGGTGGCCAACTGGGCCTCGGCCAGGGCGGCCATGTTGTCGCCCAGGCGCTGGTAACATATGGCGATCCAGATGTGAGGCTCGGCCACGTCGGGCTTGACGGATATCAGGCGCTTCAAAAGGGCCACGGCGTCTTTGTAGCGGTATTCGCCATACAGAATCTTGACCTTGGTCAGCACCAGTTCGCCGTGATAAGGCCACTTGTCCAGACCCCGCTCCAGCCACCGGCGGCCCTCCTCGTTCTGGCCGGCGGCGAAGAGGTATTTCATGAAGGCCACGGTCTCCTGGTGGGTGGGGCTGGCCTTGAGGCCATATTCCAGCACCTGGGCCCGCTCTTTCAGGCGCTGGCCTTCGTCAAAGCTGCCCATCTCAACCAAAAGATCACCCAAGAGGGCGTGGGGCCGGGGCTCCCGGGGATGCCTGTCGACCAGATCGCGGTAGATGTCCAGGGCCTCTTCCCTGTGTTTGTTCCTGCGGTAAAAGTCGGCCAGGCGATATTGCAGGTCTTCGTTGTCCGGCTCGAGGGCCACGATTTCCAGAAGGTATTTCGAGGCTTCGTCGCAATTGCCCTGCTTTTGGCAGAGATTGAACAAACGCCAGCGGATGCCGGTGTTTTCCGGCAGCAGCGCGGCCGCTTCCCTGAGCCGCTTGAGCCCCTCGTCTATCTTTTGTTCCTTGATGTAGATTTCGCCCATGGCCATTTTGGCGTTGGCGTCGCGGGGATTTTCCTTCAGTTTTTTCATCAGGCCGCCCCAGCGGACGAGGCGCTCGCCCTCGGCCACATTGCCCAGCCTGATCTCGGCCTGGCCTTTGAGAATATGGAATTCATAGTCTTCGGGATACTGGGCCAGGCCCTCCTGGTAGACCTGATACATTTTTTTGTTGGCCCGCAGTTCGGCGTAGACCCGGCCCATGGCCTTCAGCAAATCGCTGTTGCCCGGGGTGAAGAAGTGGGCGATGAGCACCGGCTCAATCAGGGAGACGGAAATTTTGGCCTGCTTGCGTTCCAGAAATGATTCGGCCAGGGCGGCGGCCGCGTCGATGTCGTCGCGGTTGTGGAGTATCCTTTCGAGACTGTCGGCGATGGTGAATTCCCGGTTGGCCTCCTCGCTCAAACCCATGCGGAAATAGACCCGGCCCAGGCCGTCATAGGCGCCCACCGACAGAGGCCGGAGGGCCAGATGATCGCGGTACCACTTGACGGCTTCGGCCAGCCGGCCTTTGTGGGCCAAGGCGTTGGCCCGGCGGAGCATGCCGTTCGGATTTCTCTGCAGACCGAAACTGAAGAGAAGGCGGTCGAAAATATCGTCGATGGGCGGGATGGACCTGATTTTGGAGCAGAACCAGGTGAAAACGGACGACAGCCCGGTGAGAGTGGCGGCCAGCCGGCCTTTGGACCCCTCGTCTTCTTTTTTGACCTCCGGGACGGCGGCCGAAGCCGGACCGCCCAGGGCCTCGGCGGGGAAGTCGCCGGCCTGGCCGGAAGAGCCGGAAAAATCAGCCGGGCCCTCCTTAAGGGCCGGGGGCCTCTTGGGGGTAGATTTGGCGCCCCTGAGTCTGGGCGCGGGCTCCGGGGCCGGAGGCGACGCCTCCCCGGCCGAGGCCGGAGGGGGCATCAGTCCGTCAAGGTTGATCTCGCCGCTGTCGGCGGCCGCTTCCAGATAGGCCGAGGCGCCGGAGGCTTCATCCAGCGGGCTGCCCCCGCTCTGGGGCGACTCGCTGTTCTGAGGATCGGGAAATAACTTGTCGTCAGCCACGTTTCACCCTGTCGAAGAAAAAATAGGGACGGCCGAATGGTCCGCCAAATATCCATGCAAATTAGGCGCCAACAAGCAAGCTAATAAGAAACAAACAGTTCCTTTTGGCGGCGGCGGCCGGTCGGGATTCGCCGGAGTTGACCCCGGGTCCTGCCCGGCTATTAATAATTTGGCAGCCTGACCGGTTTACGGTATAATTGACCGACGAAGCCGGGGCCGATGATAAAATTATAGCCGTGCCCATTGACAAACTCAACCCCTGCTATGGGCTAGTGCAGTCTCCGGGAGATCTGCCCCAGGCCCGCAAGATTAAACTGCCCTCCCTGCGTCAATTCTCCGACACTGAAGGCGTCAGAATCCGCAACGCCGGGCGCCCGACGGCCCGGAGCAAGCCGGCCGCTTCCAGGGCGAAGGCCAAGCCCGTTTCGGCCCCAAAGGCCGCCGGCCTGAAGAAAGCCGGAACCGCCAAAAAATAATGCGGGGTCCAGGGGGCGGCGCCCCTATTATCTTATGCCGCTTTAAATTGCGCTGATATTCGGAGAGAACTATGTTCAAAAAGGTCTTAATAGCCAACCGGGGGGCGGTGGCCGCCCGGCTGGTCAAGGCTTTGCGTGCCCTGGGGGTGCGGAGCGCGGCCGCCTATTCCGAGGCTGACGCGGATTTGCCCTACGTGGCCGAGGCTGATGAGAGCTGCCTGATCGGGCCGGCGCCGGCTCCCCGGAGTTATTTGAATCAGGAGTCCATCTTGGCGGCGGCCCGGGCTTGCGGGGCGGAGGCCATTCATCCGGGCTACGGTTTTTTGTCGGAGAATGCCGACTTCGCCGAGAAGGTGCGGGCGGCCGGCATGGTTTTTATCGGGCCGGACCCCAAGTGGCTGAAGCTGATGGGCGACAAGACGGCTTCCAGGGCGTTGATGGCGACCGAGGGTTTGCCGGTTGGCCCTTCCACCGGCATTTTGACGGGCAGTATCGAGGAACAGGCCGCCCAGGCGGCGGCTTTGGGTTTTCCGCTCCTGATCAAGCCGGCCGGGGGCGGCGGGGGCATCGGCATGACCCCGGTGCAGGAGGCCGACAAGCTGCCGGCCGCGTTGGAGTCGGCGGCCAGGCTGGCCGCCCGCTGCTTCAGCGTGCCGGCTTTGTATGCCGAGCGTTTGATGACCAGGCCCCGGCATGTGGAATTTCAGGTGGTGGCCGACCAGCATGGCCGGGCCGGGCATCTTTTCGAGCGGGACTGCTCCACCCAGCGCCGGCGCCAGAAGGTGGTGGAGGAGGCCGGGGCGCCCGGGATACCGGCGGCCGAGCTTACGGCCATGGCCGATAAGGCCGCCAAGGTCATGGGGCGTTTGGGCTATGACCATTTGGGCACCTTAGAGACCCTTTACAGCCCTGAGAGCGGCTTTTCGTTTCTGGAAGTCAACCCGCGCCTCCAGGTGGAGCATGGGGTGACCGAAGAGGTCACCGGGCTGGATCTGGCGGCCGCCCAGATTCGCCTGGCGGCCGGGCTGGCGCTGGACGAGGCTTTGCCCGGCCGGCCGGCGGCCGTCCGCGGGCACGCGGTGGAGGCCCGCATTTATGCCGAGGACCCGGAAAACTTTTTCCCTTCGCCCGGACCGTTGAAGGTTTTCAAGCCGCCCCGGGAGGCCCGGGTCAGGGTGGAGACCGGCTTTGCGGAAGGCGCGCTGGTCACGCCCCACTATGACCCGATGATCGCCCTGGTCATCGTGCGGGGCGAGAACCGCCTGGAGGCTCTGGACCTGATGCATGACGCCCTGGGGGAATTCGCTATCGAGGGCCTCAAGACCAACCTGCCCTTTGTGCGGGGCCTGATGAAATACGAGCCTTTCCGGGCCGGGCTGGTCCACACCGGCCTGACGGAGGAATTTTTGCGGAATCGTAAGAAATGACAAGCGGGGGCCTGGTAGACCTGCACAGCCACTCCCGGGCCTCCGACGGCGACCTGAAGCCGGCGGAACTGGCGGCCAGGGCCCGGGAAATCGGCCTGGCCGCCCTGGCCCTGACCGACCACGACACGGTGGAAGGTTTAGAGGAATTCCTGGCCGCCGGAAAGGCTTTGGGCCTTAAGGCGCTGGGCGGGGTGGAGATCAGCCTGGAACATCGGGGCGCCTTTCATCTTTTGGGCTACGATGTGCTGGACGGAGGGGGCATTCCGGCGGCTCTGGGCGAGCTTCAGAAATACCGCGACGAACGGAACCGCCGGATGTTCAACCGGTTGAAGGCTCTGGGTTATGAGCTGTCGTGGGAGAGGCTTCTGGAACTGTCGGACGGCGGGCAACTGGGTCGTCCGCATTTCGCGGCCCACTTGGTGGAGAGAGCTTATTTCGACGACCGGGCCCAGGTTTTCGAGGAACTGCTGGCCAAGGGCCGGCCGGGCTATGTGGACAAAATCCGCCTGAGTCAGGCCGAGGGCCTGGCCATGCTGCGGGCGGCCGGCTGGGCGCCGGTGCTGGCCCACCCAAGCAGCCTGGGGCTGGCGGCGGAGGACTGGCCGGCATTCCTGGCCGGGCTGGCCGATCAGGGCCTGGCGGGCCTTGAGGTCTATCACCCGCGGTTGAGCCCGGATGAAAGCCGCTTCTTTCAGAGCCTGGCCAGGCGCTTCAAGCTGGCGGTCACGGCCGGCTCTGATTTTCACGGGGATTACAATCCGGAGGCCGGGCTGAACTGGGTGCGGCAGCACAGCGCCTTAGGCTGGGAGATGGTGGAGGAACTGGCCGGAAAACTTCAAACGGCCGCGAATTTTAGGAAAGGCGGCCCGGATTGATTGGGAGGTCTCTTATGGATATATTGGGTTTGCATCTGAGCCCCAGAAGAATGGGCAATTCGGCGGTCATGCTGGAGGAGTTTCTGCGGGGCGCCCGGGAGGCCGGCGCCGCCGCCCAGAGCTTTTCGGTGGCCGATCATAACATCAAGGCCTGCCAGGGCTGCGGGGCCTGCGAAAAGACCGGTCACTGCGTGATCAAGGACGACGACATGCGGGATCTCTATCCGCTCCTGGCCACGGCGCCCATGATCGTGGTCTCCACGTCCATTTTCTTCTACAATGTGCCGGGCCAGGGCAAGGCGCTGATAGACCGCAGCCAGGCCCTGTGGTCCCGGCGCTATACTTTGAAGCGGACCGAGACCCTCAGGCCCCAGGGCCTGGGTTTTCTCCTGGCCCTGGGGGCCACCAAGGGGCGGGACCTATTTGTGCCGGTGACGCTCTGCGTCAAATATTTTTTTGACGCCCTCGGCTTTCCCAGAACTTTCGAAAGCCTTTTCTACAGGAAGATAGAGGCTCCGGGCGAAATGAAAAAACAGCCCGGGCATTTGAAGGAAATTTACGAGGCCGGCCTGGCTTTCGGGAGAAAGCGGCCCGGGGCTCAGCCGACAGTCAGGATTTGAAATACGGCGTATCAGGGTCCGTTCACGGCCACTGCTCCGGGCTGTTGGCCACCTCGTTAAAGAACTGAGCGATCGAGCATCATGAACCTGAAACTTCAAAAAATCATCACCATCGACGGGCCGGCCGGGGCCGGCAAGTCCACCCTGGCCCGCGAACTGGCCCGCCGCCTGACCTGGATCTACCTGGACACCGGAGCCCTTTACCGGGCCATGGCCCTGACCGCCGCCCGGCGCGGCCTGGACCCCCACGACCAGGCCGCGGCCGAGGAAATGGCCCGCTCCATCAGCCTCAGCGCCCACCCCAAGCCGGAAGGCACGGCCATTTTGGTCGACGACGAAGACGTCACCGCCCTTTTGCGCAGCCCGGAAGTCTCCCGGAACGCGGCGGTCATCTCGGCCTGGCCGGGGCTGCGCGAGGCTCTTTTGGGCATCCAGCGGGCCCTGGGGACCAGGGGCGAGGTGGTGGCCGAGGGGCGGGACATGGGCACGGTGGTCTTCCCCGAGGCCGGGCTCAAGCTCTTTCTCTACGCCTCGCCCGAAGCCCGGGCCCGAAGGCGCTGTCAGGAACTGACGGCCAAAGGGGAAAAGGTCGGCTTTGATGAAGTTCTGGCCGACATAACGGCCCGGGACGAGATTGACTGCTCCCGCCCGGTCTCGCCGCTCAGGCCGGCCCCCGGGGCGGTGACCATTGATTCCACCAACCTGGACATAGACGCGGTGCTGAAGGTAATGATCAATGCCTTCCGCAACCGTTTTTCGCCGGGAATTCTTATTAAAGGAAATAGGCAATGAAAATAATCTATTAAGAGGCGGCCGGGGAATTGGGTCCGGGGAAAGCCTTAAAACATATAAAAAAAGACTTGAAAAAGCATCGTGATATTGATATAGAAATGAAGTTCGAATAAGTTCGGCGAGAGGATCCATCGCAAATGAGACCTGGTTGCGGGAGACGGGCCAGACCAGCCGCCTTCATCAAAGGCCCATACTCTTGAAAAAATCTAAATATCCGGTTTATTAAGGGCTTATTCAGGAAAGGCGTGCGCCCTTTCCAGGCATATCAATTGTTCCGGGGTAAAAATGGAAAACTTCAGCAACCACGACAGCGAAAACATTAAAGAAGACCTTATCGACGGCCTTGAGACCGAAGAGCCGGGCCAGGACGAGCGGGAGAGCGCGGACCAGGTCATGACCATGGATCAGTTCACCGAGTTCGAGGAGAGCTTCAAGTCCTTGAGCGAGGGCTCCCTGACCAGAGGCGAGGTCGTGCAGATCGGTAAAGAATATGTCATGCTGGACGTGAAGGGCAAATCCGAAGGCCGCATCCTATTGAACGAGTTTCTGGACGCTGACGGCAATGTGACCGTCAAGATCGGCGACGAGGTGGAGGCCCTGGTCCTCCGCAGCGACGACGAAGACGGCGAGATCATCCTCTCGAAGGCCAAGGCTGAAAAAATCAAGGTCTGGGACGACATCACCCGCATCCACAACGAAGACGGCACCATCCAGGGCGTCATCACCTCCCGGGTCAAGGGCGGCCTGTCGGTGGACATCGGGGTCAACGCCTTTTTGCCCGGCTCCCAGGTGGATTCCCGGCCCATCAAGAACCTTGAGAGCCTGGTGGGTCAGACCTTTGACTTTAAGATTCTGAAATTCAATAAGCGCCGGGGCAATGTGGTTCTGAGCCACCGGGCCATTTTGGAAGTGGCCCGCGAGGCCCAGAAGCGGGAAACCCTGGCCACCCTGGAAGCCGGCGCGGTGGTGGAAGGGGTGGTCAAGAATCTGACCGAATACGGCGCCTTCATCGACCTTGGCGGTCTCGACGGACTTCTGCACGTCACCGACATGTCCTGGGGCCGCCTGGCCCATCCCTCGGAACTTTTCGGCGTGAGCGACAAGGTGACGGTCAAGGTCCTGGCCTTCGACCGCGAAAAATCCCGGGTTTCCCTGGGCCTTAAACAGCTTCACGAAGATCCCTGGATCACCGCCTCCCAGAAATATGTGGTGGGCGAAAAGATCACCGGCCGGGTGGTTTCCCTGGCCGACTACGGGGCTTTTGTGGAACTGGACAAGGGCATCGAGGGCCTGATTCACGTTTCGGAAATGTCCTGGACCCGCAAGGTGCGCAATCCGGCTTCCATCCTGAAGGTCGGCGACATTGTCGACTGCGTGATTCTGAAGGTCGACACCGGGGCCAAGCGTATTTCCCTGGGGATGAAACAGGTCGAGCCCAACCCGTGGGACACCGTGGCCGAGCGCTACCCCATCGGCACCATCATCGAGGGCAAGATCAAGAACATCACCGATTTCGGCGTCTTCATCGGCATTGACGAAGGCATCGACGGCCTGGTGCATATTTCCGACATCTCCTGGACCCGCCGCTACAAACACCCTTCGGAGGTTTTTAAGAAAGGCGACTCGGTCCGGGCCCTGATTCTGGCCATCGACCGCGACCAGGAACGCTTCTCCCTGGGCATCAAGCAGTTGGAGGAAGACCCCTGGAGCATCGCCGTGGCCCGCTTCCCGGTGGGCCGGACGGTCAGCGGCAAGGTCACCAACATCACCGACTTCGGCCTCTTCGTGGAACTGGCCGAGGGGGTGGAAGGCCTGATTCACGTTTCCGAATCCGGTCTGCCGAAGGGTAAGCCCCTGAGCGAGGCCTACAAGCTGGGTGATGAGATCACCGCCAAGGTCATCTCCATCTCGGCGACCGACCACAAGATCGGCCTCTCAATCAAGCGCTTGAAGAAGGACGATGACGACCGCCTTTACAAGGATTATGCCGACAGCTCCCGCGGCGGCAGCGGCGGCGGGGTCTCCGTCCTGGGCGAACAGCTTTCCAAAGCCTTCGCCGCGCAGCAGAGCCGTTCCGACGACGACGAGAACTAACCCCACTGGGGCTTTAGCCGCCGCAACCGGTTGGCGCCAGGGAACTATCGTCCGCGAAGGACTTTTTCAGTTCCAGCCTCGACCGCCCAAGGCCGCCGGGCATTTCACCTGGCGGCCTTCCATTATCCATTATGATTATGAGGTGAGCATCCGATGAATCCTCCCGACTGGCAGGCCTATCAGGCCCAACGCGGGGCCGCGCCCCAACAGCCCGCCCCGCCCGGGCCGCCGTCTTACGGCCCCGGCGACCAGGGCCGGCCCAAAAAGCAGCGCCACGGTCTGGGCTGGCCCATGGCCATGCTGCTTCTGGGCCTGGCCGTGATCGGCGGCTGCTGCTATTCCTTCGGCCGCCTGACCGATTCGATCAAACTGCCGCTGGACAGCGGCCGGGCTTCGGGGCCGGCGGTGGGCGTTCTGGTCATGGAAGACGAGATCTACGGCTCCATCTGGGCCACCGACGTGATCAACAAATTCAAGGAAGACGACAAGATCAAGGCCGTGGTCATCCGCATCAACTCTCCCGGCGGGGCCGTGGCCCCCTGCCAGGAAATCTACCAGGCGGTCAAGTCGCTCAATAAGCCGGTGGTCGTCTCCATGGGCTCGGTGGCCGCTTCCGGCGGTCTCTACGTGGCCGCCGCGGGCGATCTGATCATGGCCAACCCCGGCACCATCACCGGCTCCATCGGGGTCATCATGCAGTCCATCGAGGTCAGCGGAACCATGGAAAAGGTGGGTCTCAGGAGCCTGACCATCAAAAGCGGCCAGTTCAAGGACATCGGCTCGCCATTCCGGGAGATGCGCGCCGATGAGCGGGCCCTTCTGGAAGCCATGGTTCAGGACGTCTACGAGCAGTTTCTGGCCGACCTGACGGCCGGACGCAACAAGGTGAACCCCGACGAACTGCGGCGCCTGGCCGACGGCCGCATCTACAGCGGGGCCGAGGCCCAAAAGCTGGGCCTGGTGGACGAACTGGGCGGCTTTGAGGAGGCCGTCATGCGGGCCGCCAAAATGGGGGGGCTGCCGGCCGGCAAACGGCCCGACCTGGTGGTTGAAGACGGCCGCAAGCCCTGGTGGGAGGTGGTCATGTACAGCCTCTATGAAGGCGGCCAGGCCTCGCTGAAACTGCCCCCGGCCTTTCAGCCCGGTTTCACCCTGAAATACATGTATCAGCCCGACCTGGGTCAAGAACTGTTTTAATCGAGGCCTTCTTTTCAAAACCCTGAGAGAGCGCCCATGGCCGCCCTGATCACCTTTCTGGCCTTCCTGATCGACTGGGTAGTCGGCGACCCCCAGCACTGGCCTCACCCGGTGCGTTTCATCGGCCGTTTCATAACCCGGGGCGAGCGGCGTCTTCGCCAATTTGCGGGCGAGGCGCCTGAACGGCTTCTCCTGACCGGGGCCGTCCTGGCCCTGGGCACGGTTACGGCGACCATGCTGGCCGCCTGGTTTCTCCTCTGGCTGGCGGCCTGGATCTGGGGCGGCTTCCGGTTTCTGGCCGCCCTCTACCTGGTCTACAGCGCCCTGTGTTTGAAGGATCTCTGCCATCAGACCTGGCGGGTGGAAAAAGCCCTTTTGGGCGGCTTTCTCTGTGAGGCCCGGCAGATGCTGGCCTGGGTGGTGGGCCGGGACACGGAGCGTCTGGACGAAGCCGGGGTGCGCCGGGCCCTGATCGAAACTCTGGCCGAAAACCTGTCCGACGGCCTGGTGGCCCCCCTCTTCTACCTGGCCCTGGGCGGACCGGTGCTGGCCTGGGGCTACAAGGCGGTCAACACCCTGGATTCCATGATCGGCTATAAAAACAGGCGCTACCTCCATTTCGGGCGCTTCGCCGCCCGGCTGGACGACGCGGCCAATTATCTGCCGGCCCGCCTGGCGGCCTGGCTCCTGATCGCCTCGGCCCGGCTGCGGGGCCATGACTGGCGCTCGGCCCGGGCCGTCTGGCGCCGGGACGGAGGCACGCATTCCAGCCCCAATTCCGGCCAGCCCGAGGCGGCCATGGCCGGGGCCCTGGGCATCTGGCTGGGTGGCCCCGCCTATTACGGGGGGCTTCTCTCGGAAAAGCCGGTCATCAACCCCGGCGCGGGTGAAGCCGACCACGGCCGGGTCAAGGCCGCCGAGCGGCTCATGGTGGGCGCGGCCCTTTTGATGCTCGCTCTGACCCTCCTGATTCTCCTGATCTTCACCGGGCTGTGGGGCTGGCTGTGAATTCCCTTCGCCTTCACGGGGGCCGGGTCTTTGAGGCCGCCCGGAACTTAGGCCGCCACTGGCTCGATATTCTGGACTTTTCAGCCAACATCAACCCTTTAGGCCAGCCCCGGGGCCTGAAGCGGGCCCTGTTCGCCGACTTTGAACGCAGCCTCCACTACCCGGAAGTTCAGGCCGAAAGCCTGAGCGAAAAGCTGGCCGAGATCCATGAACTGCCGGCGGCTCATTTTCTGCCCGGGGCCGGCTCCACGCCCCAGTTCCATCTGCTGGCCCGCTCCCTGGACCTGAAAAACCCGGTCATTGTCGGCCCGGCCTTCGCCGAATACGAGGCCGCCCTCCAGAGAGCCGGAATCCGGGCCCGCTATGTCCTGACCCGGGAAGAGGACGACTGGCTTTTGAACCCCGAAACTCTGGACCGGCTTTTCAAGAAAAAGCCCGGGGCCGTCTTTCTGGCCAACCCGGCCAACCCCACCGGCCGCCTGACGCCCTATGAGCTGCTGCTGGAACTGGCTGAAGAATGCCGGCGGCGGGAGATCTGGCTGCTCCTGGACGAGGCTTTTATCGACTTCACGGAAAAGGGCCGCAGCCTGACGCCCCAGACGGCCAAAAACCGGCGCCTGGTGGTCTTCCGCTCCCTGACCAAGATTTTCGCCCTGCCCGGCCTGCGCCTGGCCTTCCTGGCCGCCCATCCCCGGCTGACGGCCCGCCTGGCCCGCCTGACCGAACCCTGGCCCCTGTCGAGCCTGGCCATCAGCGCCGGCCTCTTCTGCCTGAGCCAGGCCAACTTCAAGCGCGACACCCTCAAGGGCTTGAAAATTTTCAAGCGCCGCCTTCTCAAAATTCTGGAAGGCCTGGACCTGGGGCGGGTCTACCCCAGCGAAGCCAACTATGTGCTGATGCGTCTGAAAAGCTCTCTCAACCCCCGGTCCATTCTGGATCATCTCTATCAGGACGGCATCCTGGTCCGGGACGCCTCCAATTTTCACGGCCTCAAAGCCGGCTTCCTGCGCCTGGCCGTGCGCCCGGCTAAAGAAAGCGCCAGACTGGCCGACAGCCTCAAACTTTTCCCGACCCGCGAATGAACAGTTGAAAAATCATGCCCGAACTGCCCGAAGTCCAGACCATCGCCTCCGACCTTGACGACATCGTCGGCGGACGCCGCATCATCCAGGCCGCCGTGGCCTATCCCAAAATCGTGGCCGGGGACAGCCGGCGTTTTGTGGACTTCGTAAGCGGCGCGAAAATCGAAAAAGTGGAACGCTTCGGCAAGTGGATCCGCTTTGGGCTGGCCGGCCCGGCCGGGCCGGCGGCCATGCTGGCACATCTGAAGATGACCGGCCAGTTTCAGCTCGGCGCCTGGCCGGAAGAAGGCCGGGCCTGGCCGGCCCACTGCCACGCGGCCTTTCAGCTCTCTGGCCTTCCGCCTGGACAGGACGCTTTGTTCTATCGGGATATCCGCAAATTCGGGCGCCTTAGGGCCTTTGATCCGGGCGAGCTGGAAGAATTTTTGCGGGCCCTGGCCCAGGGACCGGACCCGCTGACAGTCAGCCCGGACGAATTTCACCGGCGCCTGAGCGCCCGCCGGGGCCGCCTGAAGGCCGTGCTGCTGGACCAGGGCTGCGTCTCCGGCCTGGGCAACATCTATGTTGATGAAAGCCTCTTTGCCGCCGGGCTCTCGCCCCTGGCGGCAGCGGACAGCCTCAGCCGGGCCGAAACCGATCTTCTGCTGAAAGAGGCCCGGCGGATTCTGAAAGCGGCCATCGAGGCCCGGGGCTCGACCACCAGCAATTACAAGGGGCTCAAGGGCGGGGGCTCGTTTCAACTGGCCCACCAGGTCTACGGCCGGGCCGGAGAACCCTGCCCCAAGTGCGGGGCGGCCCTTACGCGGCGGGTGGTGGCCGGCCGCACGACCCATTATTGCCCGCACTGCCAAAAAGTATCCGCCAAATGAAGAAGCGCACGGTCATCGGCCTGGAAAAATTCGTGACCGGCGGCGGGTCGGCTTACAAAAAAGCCCGGTTGGGGCTCCTGGCCAACCAGGCCACCGTGGGGCCGGACTATGTCCACGCCCTGGACCTGATTGACGAAGCCCGGCCAGGGGCCGTGCGGGCCCTCTTCGGGCCGCAGCACGGCTGGGCCGGGGAAAAGCAGGATAATATGGTCGAGTCGGCCCACGGTCGGGACGGCCGGGGGCGGCCCATTTTCAGCCTCTACGGCGGCACCCGCCGCCCCACAGCCGAAATGCTGGCCCAGATCGACGTGTTGGTGGCCGACCTCTTTGACGTGGGCGCCCGGGTCTACACCTTTGCCCACACCCTGAGCCACTGCCTGGAGGAAGCCGGCCGGGCCGGGGTGGAGGTCGTGGTGCTGGACCGGCCCAACCCCATCGGCGGGGCCGAGGTGGAGGGCAACCTGCTGGCCGGGGACTGCCGCAGCTTTGTGGGCCTTCACCCCCTCCCCATGCGGCACGGCCTGACCTTCGGCGAACTGGCCCGCTTCATCAACGCCCGCCTGGAGAGCCCGGCCTACCTGACGGTCATCGGCTGCGAGAACTGGGAGCGGGAGAGCTATTTCCCCCAGACGGGCCTGCCCTGGGTTTTCCCCTCGCCCAACCTGCCCAGCCCGGACTGCGCCTGGGTCTATCCCGGCCAGGTACTCTGGGAGGGCACCAACATTTCCGAGGCCCGGGGCAGCACCCGGCCCTTCAACCTCCTGGGCGCGCCCTTCATCGACTGCCAGGCCCTCCACCAACGCCTGAAGGCCCTGGACCTGCCGGGCCTGCAATTCCGCCGGGCCCACTTCCAGCCCACTTTTCACAAATGGGCCGGAGAGATGTGCCGGGGCCTGGAACTCTTTCCCGTGGACCGGAGCTTCAAGCCCTACCTGACCAGCCTTTGCCTTCTGGAAATCATTCTGGATCTGTGGCCCGACGATTTTCAACTCAAGCCCCCGCCCTATGAATATGAATATGAACGGCGGCCCCTGGACCTGATCCTGGGCCGAAGCGACATTTTCGACCGCCTGGCGGCCGGGGAGAAGGCCATTGACCTGGCGGCGGGCTGGGAAGCGGAACTGGCGGATTTTCGCCGGGAGCGGGCGGCTTTTCTGCTTTATTGAGGTTTAAGGCTCTTATGAGCCCCTAAGCGGCCTCAAAATTTTTACCTTAAATTTTCAGCTCTTTCCCGGACCGATAAAAACACCTTGCCCCGGTCTGATTTTGTGGTACAATTCTTAGACTCATTACCCATTTTGTCCCGCAGCGCTCTTTGCCAGGCAAAGGCGCCGTCGGCTGAAAGCAAACAGCGAATGGAGGTCTACGATGAAATCGTTGAAGATTTTGGCCGGCATCATGCTGGCGGTTTTTCTGGCGGCCGGCCCGGCCCGGGCCCAGGTCAAGATCGGCGTCTATCTCCCCCTGACCGGGCAGAACGCCTTCGGCGGCCAACTGGAACTGGACGGGATCAACCTGGCCCACCAGGAAATGCCCGAAGCCATCGGCCAGAAGGTCGAACTGGTGGTCATGGACAACAAAAGCGACAAGGTTGAAGCGGCCAACGCCGTTCAGCGCCTGATCGACCGCGACAAGGTGGTGGCCATCATCGGCACCTACGGCTCCTCGCTGGCCATGGCCGGCGGCGAAGTGGCCGAAGTGGCCAAGATCCCGGTGGTGGGCACCAGTTGCACCAACCCCCTGGTGACCCAGGGCAAGACCTATTACTTCCGGGCCTGCTTCATCGACCCCTACCAGGGCGCCGGCGCGGCCACCTACGCTTTCAATGAACTAAAGGCCAAAAAGGCGGCCCTGCTGATCGACGTCTCCAACGACTACGCCGTGGGTCTGGGGGCTTTCTTCAAGCGCTCCTTCACCACGTTGGGCGGCGAAATAGTGACCGAGATGAAATACAACTCCGGCGATCAGGACTTCACCGCCCAGCTCACCGAAATCAACTCCAAGCAGCCTGACGTCATGTTCATCCCGGCCTATTTCGCCGAAGGCGGCATCATCATGAAACAGGCCCGCGAACTGGGCGCCAAGTTCCGCATCATGGGCGGGGACGCCATGGACAATCCCGAGACGGTCAGCATCGCCGGGGCGGCTTCCGAGGGCTTCATCCACACCTCCTTCCCCTATGACGCGGGCATGGCCAACATGAACGAACAGGCCAAGGCCTTCACCGGGGCCTGGCGGCTGGCCAACCCCGACAAAGAGCCCAACGTCAACGCGGCCCTGGGCTACGCCAGCTACCTGATGATCGTCAAGGCCATTGAAAAGGCCGGCGCGGCCACCCCGGAAGCCATCACCAAGGCCCTGGCCGAAACCAAGGACCTGCCCACCCCCTTGGGCATGCTGACCCTCGACAGCGACCACAACCCGCAGATGCCCGTGGGCATCATTGAGATTAAAGACGGCAAGCGCGTCTACCTCGGCGAGGTTCAGCCCGAATAAATTTGTGAAAACCAGAGAAGGAAGGGGGCCCGCCGGCCCCCTTCCCATGACTGGCCGGCCCTCCTTTCCCTAAGCGGAAACATAAGAAGCGCTCCCGAAATTCATGAACCAAGACCTTTTCATCCAGAATCTTTTCAACGCCCTGACCGTGGGTTCCCTCTACGCCCTGATCGCCATCGGCTACACCATGGTCTACGGCATCCTGCGCTTCATCAACTTCGCCCACGGCGACGTCTTCATGGTGGGCGCCTATTTCATTTTCTTCACCGTCAATTTCTCCATAATACCCTGGCCCCTGGCCGCCCTGGCGGCCATCATCGGGGCCAGCGCCCTGGGCATTCTGGTGGACCGCGTCGCCTACCGCCCGCTGCGCGAGGCCCCCCGCATCTCGGCCCTGATCAGCGCCATCGGCGTCTCGTTCCTCCTGGAAAATCTGGGCCTGGTGATCTTTACGGGCCTGCCGCGCCCGGCGGTGCAGCCGGCCTGGCTGGTGGACCCGATCATCTACGGCAACATCCGCATCCTGCCGCTCTCTTTCGTGGTGCCGGCGGTCACCGCCGTTCTGGTGCTGGGCCTTCTCTTCATCGTCTACCGCACCCGGCCGGGCCTGGCCATGCGCTCCATCGCCCGCGACATCGAGACCACCCGCCTGATGGGCGTCTCCATCGACCGGACCATCGCCCTGACTTTCGGCCTGGGTTCGGCCCTGGCCGCAGCCGCCGGCATAATGTGGGCCATGCGCTACCCGCAGATCCACCCCTTTATGGGCGTGCTGCCGGGCTTTAAGGCCTTTATCGCCGCCGTGGTCGGGGGCATCGGCTCCATTCAGGGCGCGGTTCTGGGCGGGCTCCTTCTGGGCACGGTGGAGATTGTGGCCGTGGCCAATTGGCCGGAACTTTCCGGCTATCGCGACGCTTTCGCCTTCGTACTCCTGATAGTCATCCTCCTCTTCCGGCCCACCGGGCTCATGGGCGAAAAGATGGAGGACAAGATATGAAGGCGGCCAATCCCAGCCCGATCAGCGAGCCTCACGCCCTGAGGAATCGCCTCTCCACCCTGGGCTCGGCGGCCCTTCTCTTTCTGGGCATCTGGTGGGCCGGCCACAACCTCGACGGCTACCAGACCCGGCTTCTCAACCTGGTGGCCGTCAACGCCATCCTGGCCCTGTCGCTCAATTTCATCTACGGCTTTTCAGGCATGTTCTCCCTGGGACACGCCGGCTTCATGGCCATCGGGGCCTACGTCAGCGCCCTGTGCATCCTGACGCCCGCGCAAAAAGAGATGATCTGGCTTCTGGAGCCCATCTACGAACCCCTGGCCGAATTCATGACCCCCTTTGTGGTCTCGGTGTTCTTAGGCGGCCTGGCCGCGGCCCTGACCAGCCTGGTGATCGCCTTGCCGGTCATGCGCCTGGGCGGTGACTATCTGGGCATCGCCACCCTGGGCTTCGCCGAGATCATCCGGGTGCTCTTCACCAACCTGGCGCCCATCACCAACGGGGCCATCGGCCTGCGCGGCATCCCGCCCTACGCCGACGCCTGGTGGAACTATGCCTGGCTGCTGGCGACCCTCTTCGTCATCCTCAGCCTTTTGAAGAGCAATTTCGGCAATGTCCTCAAATCCATCCGCGACGACGAAATCGCCGCCCGGACCATGGGCATCGACACCACCGCCTATCGGACCATGGCCTTCTGCGTGGGCGGTTTCTTCGCCGGGGTGGGCGGGGCCCTGATGGGTTCTCTGGTGACCACCATCGAGCCTAAAATGTTCAATTTCCAGTACACCTTCAACATTCTTCTGATCGTGGTGGCCGGGGGCCTGGGCTCGGTCACCGGCAGCGTGGTCGGGGCGGCGGTCATCACCATCTTGCTGGAATGGCTGCGCATCATCGAATACCCCATGGATTTCGGCTTCATCCGGATTCCCGGCATCCCGGGCATGCGCATGGTCATCTTTTCGGTGGTCCTGATGCTGATCATCATCTTCCGTCGGGAGGGCCTTCTGGGCAACCGGGAATTCAGTTGGAACGCCTTCTACGACTTCTTCGGCTCGCTGAAGAAGCGCCCGGACGTTCATTTGGGACATCTTTTACGATTTCTTCGGCTCGTGAAGAAGCTCCTGGCCGGAGGGCAGCCATGAGCGAATGCACCCTGGCGGAGGATAATGCCGGCCGCTTCACGGCTAAGACCCTCCACGGGCCCGGCGGTTCCGGCGGCGTGGCGCCCCCGGGGGGCCCGCTGCTGGAACTCAGCGGGGTGACCATGCGCTTCGGCGGGGTGACGGCCATCGATGATTTGAGCCTGAAAATTCCGCCCCAAAAAGTGGTCGGCCTCATCGGCCCCAACGGCGCGGGCAAGACCACGGTCTTCAACGTGGTCACCGGTTTTTACCAACCCCAGGAGGGGCGGCTGGAATTTGAGGGCCAGCCGCTGGCGGGCCTCCCTCCGCAGAAAATCTGCGCCCTGGGCATTGCCCGCACCTTTCAGAACATCCGCCTCTTTGCCGGGGGCACGGTGCTGGACAACGTCATGGTCGGCTGCCACGTGCGCCGCAAGGCCCGGTGGTGGATGGCCCCCCTGTGCCTGCCCGTTTTTCTGCGGGAGGAAAAAAGCATCAAGGAAAAATCGTACGCCCTTCTGGAGCGGGTGGGCCTGGCCCGGGCGGCCCGGGAAAAGGCCAACTCCCTCCCCTACGGCGCCCAGAGGCGGCTGGAAATCGCCCGGGCCCTGGCCACCGAACCCAGCTTCCTCTTGCTGGACGAGCCGGCCGCCGGCATGAACCCCCAGGAGAGCGAAGATCTGATGCATTTCATCGCCAAGATCCGGGAGGAGTTCAATCTCAGCATCCTGATGATCGAACACGACATGAAAGTGGTCATGGGCGTCTGCTCGCATATCTGGGTGCTGGACTACGGCCGCCTGATCGCCGAAGGCGGACCCGAGGAAATCCGCAACAACCCCTGGGTCATCACCGCCTATCTGGGCCGACCGGCCGAGGGAGGCCCCCACAGTGCTTGAGCTTCGCGACATGCAGGTCTGGTACGGCGGCATCCACGCGGTCCAGGGCATCAACCTGAAAGTCGGGCGGGGTCAGATCGTCACCCTGATCGGGGCCAACGGGGCCGGCAAAAGCTCCACCGTGCGGGCCATCGCCGGCCTGGTCAAAGGCCTTAAGGGGCAGATACTCTACACCCCGCACAGCGGGCCGACGGTCAACCTGGCGGGCCTGCCGCCGGAAAAAATAGTGGCCAAGGGTCTGGCCCTCAGCCCGGAGGGCCGGCGGATACTGCCGCATCTGACCGTTTCCGAAAACCTGGAACTGGGGGCCTACAGCCGCAAAGACAAGGCGGCCATTGCCGAAGATAAGGAGTGGGTCTACAGCCTCTTCCCCCGCCTGAAGGAGAGGCACTGGCAGAAGGGCGGCACCCTTTCCGGGGGCGAGCAGCAAATGCTGGCCCTGGGCCGGGCCCTGATGAGCCACCCGGATCTCCTGATGCTGGATGAGCCATCCCTGGGCCTGGCCCCCATCCTGGTGCAGGAAATTTTCGAAACCATCAAGCGCCTCAACGCCGAGGACGGCCGCACGATTTTATTGATCGAGCAGAACGCCTATGCCGCCCTCAATATCGCCCACCAGGCCTATATTCTGGAAGTGGGTTCCATAGTCCTGGAAGGCCCCGGCCGGGAGCTGCGGAACAATCCCAAAGTCAGGGAAGCCTATCTGGGAGGCTGAGCCTGAATAATTCCGAAGCGGCTATGGATATTTTTTACCCTAAATAGGAAAAGGATTTGATTAAAAAAGTGACATTTGAGGGCCCCGCCCTTTTCCCCGCCCTTTTTCTGAAAATTTACTCAGTAAAATAAGAATATTATCAAATATAAAACTCTGGCCGCCATTTTGCTCTGTCTCAGGCCGAAGGCTTTGAGGCCGACCGGAGAGGCCGCGGTTCCGGTCTTGGCTTGTGTTTTTCATAAGAAACGGAGCATGAAAATGAGCATCAACAAATCAACCGCAATTATTCTCCCCGCTGTCCTGATTCTGAGCCTGGCTGTTTTTCTGAGCGGCTGCGGCCCGCATTACCGGGGAGGCGGGGGGCGGCACGGTTTCGGGCCGCCGGTTCATCATTCCGCCCCCGCCGGTCCCCATCACGGGCGGCCGGGCCCGCCCCGGCCGCCGAGGCTTTGAACGGCGGCGCCGAATCAGAGCCTTTGAATTCCCGGGCCGCTGCCGGCCCCAACAGCAACGGCCGCCCGGCGCTTTGGCGACAGGCGGCCGTTGCTTTTCAAAGCCGGGCCCCGGGCGCTTACTTCAGGCCGTAGAGCTCCAGATACCCGCCCAGGGCTTCCACGGCGTTCTTCCCCAGGGGCTCCATCCTGCCGTTCTGGCTGACCGGCGTCTTTTCCCGGAAGAGAAAGTCGATGGTGTCGCGGATGCCCAAAATGGCGCCCACCGGGAGGCCGGTGACCACCTTGAAGTTCTTCACCGCATCCTGGCCCCGCTCGCCCGGCGCCAGTTGGTTCCGCTGGTCGTAGACGGCCGTGGTCTGCTGCCGGTCCAGATACAGCACCACCCCGACCGGGTGGTAGCTGTGGCCCCGGGCCGTGGCCTCCTCGGTCAGGCGGCTCAACAGTTCGAACTTGGTGGCCATGGTGGTGACCACGTCGTCGATTATCAGGACCCGGCAGTTGTCGTCCAGGGCCCCGGTGACGAAGCGGGCCGCGTCCTGGCTGGCTTCGCCGTGGGTTTTGACTTCCTTGCGGTCATAGTCGAAGCCCCGGTCCACCCGGTATTGACTCCACAGGGCGCCGGCCGTGGCCACGGCCAGGGCGCTGCCCTTGTAGGAGGGGCCCACCAGAAGGTCGAATTTATCGATCTGCCCCGAATCCGCCAGGTAGTCGGCCATGATCCGCCCCAGTTCGGAAATCAGGCGGCCGGAGCGGAAAAGGCCGAAGTTGACGAAATAGGGCGTGGGCCGCCCGTCTTTCAGGCGGAGACCGTCTTTGAAAAATAAGGCCCGGCTTTCGGCCAACAAAAGGGCCAGGTCCCTCTGGTAGGGTTTCATTTCTTCTTGTCCAGCCAGGTCATCATTTTGCGGAGGGTGCGGCCGACCTCGTTGATGGGGTGTTCGGCTTCCTGGCGGCGGCGGGCCAGGAAGTTGGGCCGGCCGGCCTTGTTTTCCATGATCCAGTCGCGGGCGAATTCGCCTTCCTGAATCTCGCGCAGGATTTCGGCCATTTCCATACGGGTCTCCTCGGTGATGATGCGGCGGCCCCGGCTGTAGTCGCCGTATTCGGCGGTGTCGGAAATGGAATAGCGCATGCGGTCCAGGCCGCCCTCATACATGAGGTCGACGATGAGCTTCATTTCATGAAGGCACTCGTAATAGGCGATTTCCGGCTGATAGCCGGCTTCCACCAGGGTTTCCCAGCCGGCCTTGATCAGTTCACTGACCCCGCCGCAGAGCACGGCCTGTTCGCCGAAGAGATCGGTCTCGGTCTCTTCCTGGAAGGTGGTGCGGATCAGGCCGGCCCGGGTGCCGCCGATGCCCGTGGCGTAGGCCAGGGCCCAGGGCAGGGCCTGGCCGTCGGCGTCTTGCTCGATGGCCACCAGGCAGGGCACGCCCGCGCCTTTGATATATTCCGACCGCACCAGGTGCCCGGGACCCTTGGGGGCCACCATGACCACGCTGACCTCCCTGGGGGCGTTGATCTGGTTGAAGTGCACGGCAAAGCCGTGGCTGAACATGAGCATCTTGCCGGGTTTCAGGTGGGGCTTGATGTCTTTTTCGTAAACCTCGGCCTGGACGTGGTCGGGCAGAAGTATCTGAATCAGGTCGGCCTTTTCGCAGGCTTCGGCGGCCGGCAGCGGGCTGAAGCCGTGTTCCACGGCCAGGTCATAATTGGCCGAGCCGGGGCGCTGGCCGATGATGACCGAAAGCCCTGAATCACGCAGGTTCTGGGCCTGGCTGTGACCCTGGCTGCCGTAGCCTAAAACGGCAATGGTCCTGCCCTGAAGGGGGGTCAAGGGGGCGTCTTTTTCGAAATAAACTTGCATTGTTGCTCCTTAGTATTGATATTGGGGCGGCCAAAGCTCAGTCGGGCCGGCGTTCCTTTTTGAAAAGGCGGGTGCGGGCCATGGCCGTCAGGCCCGTGGAGACCTGTTCCTCAATGCCGAATTCATCCAGAAGAATCAGGATGTCGCGGATCTTCTTTTCGTTGCCGGTGAATTCCATGGTGTAGGTCCGGGGGCTGACGTCCAGTATCTTGCCCTTGAAAATTTCGCAGAGGCTGCGCAGCTCGGCCCGGTCGGGGCCCGCGGCCCGAACCTTGACCAGGACCAGCTGCTTTTCCACATAGTCCTCGTCGGAAAGGTCCACCACCTTGATGACGTTGACCAGCTTGCGCAGTTGTTTGATGATCTGTTCGATGATCTGGGGCGAGCCGCTGGTGATCAGGGTGATCAGCGAAACCTTGGGGTCCATGGTCTCGGCCACCGAGAGGCTTTCGATGTTGAAGCCCCGGCCGGAGATGAGGGTGGTCACCCGGGCCAGAACCCCGGGTTCGTTGTCGACCAGGACCGACAGGGTGCGGCGGAGGATGTTCAGCTTGTCCATAACCGGCCTCCTTTCAGTCCTGGGCCAGAATTTCGGCGGCATAGGGCAGCATGTCGCCGATTTCCTTGCCGGCGGCCACCATGGGGTAGACCAGGGCCTGCTGGCAGACGATGAAGTCCATGACGACCGGCCCCTCGGCGGCCAGGCCCTTTTCCATGACCCCGGCCACCTCTTCGGGCCGGGTGGCCCGGAAGCCCCGGGCCCCGAAGGCCTCGGCCAGCCTGACGAAGTCCGGCCCGGCCCCCAGGAGGGTGCCGGAGTAGCGGCCGCCATAAAAAAGCTGCTGCCACTGGCGGACCATGCCCAGGCAGCCGTTGTTCAAGATGACCACCTTGATGGGCAGTTTTTCCTCGACAATGGTCACCAGTTCCTGGATGTTCATCAGTATGGAGCCGTCCCCGGCCACGTCGATGACCAGGGCCTCCGGCCGGGCCACCTGGGCCCCGATGGCCGCCGGCAGGCCGAAGCCCATGACCCCCAGCCCCCCGGAAGTCAGGAAGCGGCGCGGCTTGTCGTAAAGGTAATATTGGGCGGCCCACATCTGATGCTGGCCCACCTCGGTGCAAATATAAGGATCGCGGTCTTTGGCCTTTTCATAGAGGGTCTCGACGACCATCTGGGGCTGGATGGGCTCAAAAGAGCCGCCGCGGCCGTGATTGACGCAGCCCGGCCCGGTGCAGGAAGCGGCCCGGCCCAGGCGGCGGTAATCCAGAAGACCTTCGTTCTTCCAGCGGGCGATGGCCGCCAGCCAGGCCCCCCGGGCTTCCCGGTCATAGTCGGGCGACCGGCCCAGAAGTTCCAGAATGGCCTGAAGAGCCTGCTGGGCGTCGGCCACCATGGGCACCTGGGTGGTGACCCGCTTGTGGATGGAAGTGGGGTCCACATCGATCTGGATGATCTTGGCCTTTTGGGCGAAGCGGTCCAGGCGGCCGGTGACCCGGTCGTCGAAGCGGGCCCCGACGGCGATCAAAAGGTCGCACTCCTGCACGGCCCGGTTGGCCTGATAGAGCCCGTGCATGCCCAGCATGCCCAGAAAAAGGGGATGGGTGCCCGGGAAGCCGCCCAGACCCATCAGGGTGTTGGTCACCGGGATCTGAAGCCGCTCGGCCAAAGTCAAAAGGGCCTTCCCGGCCCGGCTCATGGCCACCCCGCCCCCGGCGTAGATCACCGGCTTTTTGGCCGCCAGCATCAGTTCCACGGCCTTGGCCACCTGCTTGGGGTGGGGTTCCAGATGGGGCTGATAGGCCCTGAGCCTGACCTTGCCCGGGTACCTGAATTCAGCCGTGCCGGCCAGGACGTCTTTCGGGAGGTCCACCAGAATGGAGCCCGGCCGGCCGCTGGCGGCCACGTAAAAGGCCTCCTTGACCGTTCTGGCCAGGGATTCAGTGTCGCGGACCAGATAGTTGTGCTTGGTGATGGGCCGGGTGATGCCGACGATGTCGACTTCCTGGAAGGCGTCGTTGCCGATCATCATCCGGGCCACCTGGCCGGAGAAGACGATGACCGGAATGGAATCGAGATAGGCCGCGGCCAGGCCGGTGACCGCGTTGGTGGCCCCGGGTCCGCTGGTGACCAGGGCCACTCCGGGCCGGCCGGTGACCCGGGCGTAGCCCTCGGCCGCGTGGACCGCGGCCTGTTCATGGCGGGTCAGCACAAAACGCAGCCCGCTTTCCATCAGGTAATGGTGAATGTCGATGGTGGTGGCGCCCGGATAGCCGAAGACCAGTTCCACCCCCTCTTTTTTCCAGCACTCGATCAAGATCTGAGCGCCTGTCAGTTCTGCCATGTCTGCCTCATTTTCGCGCCGGGGTTGCCGGAACGCGCCTGATATATATCCGCCGGAGGTTTGCTCCGTCGGCTTGGCCGGCCCCGGGGTTTGCCAGGAGCCGAAAAACCAGAGAGATCGCCTTGGTGGGGGGGGCCCGGAATAAATAAATATCCGTGAAACCGTCGCCTCAGCTCTGAAGTTTGACGGTCAATTCCAAAAACACTGTTTAGGTTCTGTCAATAAGTCAATAATTAATCCTGGTATTCGTCAATAAAATGCTGAATCTTGTCTTTAGCCGCCAGTTTGGCCTTTTGGATCTTTTTTCGTTCCAGATCGTCTTCGGGTGACAGATAGGGACGACGATTCATTTCCTCCAGTTTAGCTTCATAAGCCTGATGCTCATCGACCAGGGCCTTCAGTTCCGGGTGATCCGGAACAAGTTTGTCAAGCAAAGCTTTTTCCCGCGCTTCCATACGAGCCTCCCTAATTATTTTTGAGGTTCCGGCCACTGCCCGGCCTTGGATTAAAGTAGCGAATTCGGGGGGGAATGTCAACAGCCGGAAAAATCACTCAGGCCGCTTTGGCCAATTTTTCGATCTTGACCACCAGCCCCTCCAGGGTCAGGCAGCCGCTTTCCTCGAATTCGGGGCGGCTGAGGGAAAAGAGGTAGGACCGCTCCGTAACCCGGGGCTGGAGGTGGACCAGCACGTGGGCCTTGAACTGTTCCTGGCTGATGCGGTTGAGAACGGAGATGGAAGGGCCGTTGGCGCCGATGGAGGCGTTCAAGGCCGGGGCCCTGAAAAAACGGGCCGGCGGCCGGTCCAGAAGGGGCATGAGGTCCAGGTCGGCGGCCGGCACCGTACCCAGAAGGCGGATATAGCCGGCCAGGCTGAAGCGGCTGCGGCCCACCGGCCGCACGGTCATCTGACCGGCGGCGTCGAAATTGATTTCCTTGTAATTGCTGCCCAAGGACCAGGAGGCCATTTTCAGGTTCTGATTGATGGCCACGTCCAGAAGACCCAGGCGGACGTTTTTGAGCGGAAAAGGGGCCGTGATAACCGGGCTGTCGGCCCCCAGGGCCGCTTCCCAGCCGTGGTCGGCCACCAGGCGGCCCAGGTAGGCCGAAGCCAGATGGTCTTCCTTCAGTTTCTGGCGCATGAGCTCCCGCTCCAGCATCTGGCTGCGGCGATAGGCGCTGCGGGGCCTCCGGGCCACAAAGGCCTTGCGGTGGCGGCGAAAGGCCACGGGGTCCTTGTCCAGATTCAGGGCTTCAAAGGCCAGGTTCAGTTCCACGGCCGGATCCAGGCCCCCGCTGCGGGCCTTGCGGCGCACCACATCGGGGTGCACCGTCTTCTGAAGGGCCCGGTACATGGACTTCAGCACCGAGAACAAATCCTTTTCCGACAGCGCCCCCACCATCTCCGGGGTCAGCCCGAAAACTTCGAAGGGATTCCTGCTCATCAGATCTTGTTGTCGGCCATCAGGCGCTTTAAAGTGGGCTCATGGCAGGCATGGGGCATGATGGGGCTGAGAGTGATATGCCCGGCCAGGGCATGGGCCACGTCGCTGTCGGGCCGGCCCGGTTCGTCAGCGCCGGCCACGGCCTTGGCCGGACCGCGCAGACGCCGGTAGAGCACCGAGCCGTCGGGGTGGGGCTCGCCTTCGTAATAGTCCTCGGCCGGGCTGGGGTGGGGCCGGGTCCAGAACCATTCGTTGCGGGAAGTGCTGAGTTTGTCGGGAATATTGAGATTGACGGCCACGCCCTGGGGCAGGTTCCAGGAACTGAGGCTGTCGACCACGGCCACCAGAATATGAACGGCCCTCTTCCAGTCGTAGCCGGCGCCGCGCTCCAGGGAAGCCGCCAGGGCCGGGTAGCCGGCCGAAGCGGCTTCCAGGGCGCCGGCCACGGTGCCGGAATAGTTGATGTCAAAGCCCAGGTTGCTGTCGTCGTTGATGCCGCTGACCACCAGGCCCACCGGTTCCCTGGCCAGGACGCTGAAGCCCAGGCGGGCGCAGTCGGCCGGGGTGCCGTAGACGGCAAAGCCCAGGGCCCCGTCGGGCATGGCCCAGGGCGCCGCCTTGATGGGCCGGCGCAGAGTCACCGACTGAGAGGAGGCGCTGCGCTGGCTGTCGGGGGCGCAGGCCGTCACCTGATGCCCCCGGGCCTTGAGCGCCTCATAGGCGGCCAGCAGACCGGGGGCCATAAGTCCGTCGTCATTGGTCAGCAAAATGTGCAAGATCACACCTCAAAATTGAAATATTCAGCCCGGGGGCCGATCCGGAAACAAGCGCGGCCGACAAGACCCTAATTAAAAACCCTGGGCCGCCGGAAGTCGGGCAGATAATTTCGGCCCGCGGACAGTTCCTGAATGAAGCTGTTGTTCAGGCCCCAATCCAGGGCCAGATCCACGGCCTGTTCGTATTCCCGGAGACTCAGGGGCCTGGAGAGGCCCGGAAAGGACCGGAACTCGTCAGGGTTTTCAGTCACCAGGTGAGTCGGATGATACTGGGCCATCAGGCTCAGGTGAACCGTGGGCCCGAAAGTGTCGCTCAGCCAGGGCAGCATCAGGCTGGTGCGGGCCAGATTGTCCGGCAGGACCAGGTGACGGACCAGAAAGCCCCTCCTGGCCAGGCCCTGTCCGTCAAGCGTCAGCGGCCCCACCTGGCGGCGCATCTCCACCAGGGCCCGGCGGTTGACCCAGGGGTAGTCGCCGGCCCCCAGCAGGCGGGCCGAGCGGGAATCAGGTTCACCCTCGCCGAGCCCTTCGGGCGGGGCTATTTTGGCGTCAGGCAGGTAGATATCCACCAGCCCGTCCATCAGGCTGAGGGCGGTCAGCGAATCGTAGCCGCCGGTATTGTAGACCACCGGCAGGGCCAGGCCCTCTTTTTTGGCCCGGTTCAGGGCCAGGGCAATCTGGGCGGCGTAGGGCGTGGGCGAGACCAGGTTGATGTTGAAAGCCCCTCTGGCTTCCAGCTCCAGCATGATATCGGCCAGTTCCTCCACGCTGACGTCGCGGCCGGACACCGGCTGGGGGCCCGCGGCCCTGATGCTGACCGAAGAGTCGGCTTCGGTGGCCGGCCCGGACCGCTGGGAGATCTGCCAGTTCTGGCAGAAGACGCAGCGCAGGACGCAGCGGGTGAAAAAAATAGTGCCCGAGCCCCCGTTCCGGGACCCGTCGCCGGACAGCGGCGGCTCTTCCCCGTGATGGAGGAGAGCCGTGGAAAAACCCACCAGCCGCCCGGCCCCGCAGCGCCCCGTTTCACCCCGGGCCCGCCGGGCCAGACAGGCGTGTCCGCAGAGGCGGCAGTATTCGTCCGGGCTGGTTTTAATGCCGGAACTCACTGGCATCCAAGCTTTCTCAGGCCGTGGCCTCGGGGCCGCGCCTGGTTTTGGGCGGCATGCGCCTGCTTCGGGGAGCGGCCGGCCGGATTCTCCGGGCGGCCTTGCGGCGGATCACCGGCTTGTCCGGACCGAAGACGATTTTCAGGAACTGGTCGATGTCGTCCACATCAATGAATTCCATCCTGTGGCGGATCTGGGGCGGAATGTCCTCCAGATCCTTCAGATTCTGGCGGGGAATAATGACCTTCTTGATGCCGGCCCGCAGGGCGGCCAGGGATTTCTCCTTCAGGCCGCCGATGGGCATGATCTGCCCGCGCAGGGTGATCTCGCCGGTCATGGCCACGTCTTTGGGCACCGGGCGCTCGGTCAGGGCCGAAATCAGGGCGGCCATCAGGGAAACCCCGGCCGAAGGCCCTTCCTTGGGCACGGCCCCGGCCGGCACATGGATATGGATATCCAGATCCTCATAAAAATCAGGGCACAGACCCAGGTCCACGGCCCGGGACCGGGCGTAGGCCACCGCCGCCTGGGCGCTTTCCTTCATGACTTCGCCCAGTTGCCCGGTCAGGGTCAGGTTGCCTTTGCCGGGCATGGTCCGCACTTCGATATACATCAGTTCCCCGCCGAACTCGGTCCAGGCCAGGCCGGTGGCCACGCCTATCTGGCCCTCGGCCCGCTCCGGCTCGGGCAGTATTTCCGGCGGCCCGAGATATTTCGGCAGAGAGGCCGGGGTGATGCGGTAGGGCCCCGGTTTGCCCTCGGCCACCCTGCGGGCCGCCTTGCGGCAGATCGCGGCCAGTTTCTTGTCCAGGCCCCGCAGGCCGGCCTCCTGGGTATAGGAGGTGATGATCTTTTTCAGGGCCGCGTCGGTAAAATTCAACCGCTCCTCGCTCAAGCCGTGATTGGTCACCAGGCGGGGGATGAGATGCCGCTTGGCGATCTCCACTTTTTCCTCGGCCGTATATCCGGAAAGCTGAATGACCTCCATACGGTCCTCCAGGGCCTGGGGAATGGGGTCCAGAAGGTTGGCCGTGGTGATGAACATGACCCTGGAAAGATCGAAAGGCAGGTTCAGGTAGTGGTCGGAAAAGGCGTTGTTCTGTTCCGGATCCAGCACCTCCAGAAGGGCCGAAGCCGGGTCGCCCCGGAAGTCGGCCCCGATCTTGTCCACTTCATCGAGCATGAAGACCGGGTTGTTGGAGCCGGCCGTCTTCAGGCCCTGGATGATGCGGCCGGGCAAAGCCCCGATGTAGGTGCGGCGGTGGCCCCGGATCTCGGCCTCGTCGCGCATGCCGCCGAGGGAAAAACGTACGAACTTGCGGCCCATGGCCCGGGCGATGGACTGGCCCAGAGAGGTCTTGCCGACCCCCGGAGGGCCGACAAAACAGATGATGGGCCCTTTCTGCTTCTTATAGAGCTTGCGCACGGCCAGGTATTCCAGAATACGGTCCTTGACCTTTTCCAGGTTGTAATGGTCGGCGTCCAGCACCTTTTTGGCCTCGATCAGGTCCAGGTGGTCGCGGGTGGAGTTGGACCAGGGCAGGTCCAGAATCCAGTCCAGGTAAGTGCGGATGAGACTCGATTCGGCCGCGTCGGGGTGGGTCCACTCCATGCGGGCCAGTTGCTTGAAAGCCTCGGAGGAGACTTCCTTTGGGAGGCGGACCTTTTTGATCTTGTCGCGGTATTCGGCGATCTCGTCGTCGCGGACGTTCTCCTCCCCCAACTCCCTTTTGATGGCCCGGAGCTGCTCCCGCAGATAATATTCCCGCTGGGATTTGTCCATTTCCTCCCGGGCTTCGGAATCCAGCTTGGCCTGCATGGTGGTCACTTTCAGTTCCTGGCCCAGAAAATCGTTGACCAGGCGCAGGCGCTCCAGGGGGTCGACCGTCTCCAGCACCTTCTGGGCCAGATCGACCTTGACCCGCAGGTTGGAAGTCACCAGGTCGGCCAGGCGGCCGGGGTCGTCGATATGCTCCAGAATGGAGACCACCTCGTCGGAAAGCACTTCCTTAAGCGACAGGATTTTCTGACTCTGTTCGCGCACGTTGCGCATCATGGCTTCCAGCTCGATGCTCGGCTCGGGGTTGGGCCGCTCGCCGAGAACTTCGACATTGACCCTGAAATAGGGGTCGCGGGAGATCACCGCCAGAATGCGGGCCTTGGCCAGGCCCTGCACCAGCACCTTCAGGCGGCCGTCGGGCAGGCGCAACTGACGCATGATCATGGCCACCGTGCCCACCTGATGGATGTCGCCGGGCGCCAGATCATCCTTGGCCTGATCCTTCTGGGCGGCGATGATCACCAGCTTGTCCTTTTCCTGGGCGGCCTCCACCGCGGCCACGGAAATATCCCGGCCGATGAAGAGCGGCAGGATCATGTCGGTGAAAATGACCACATCACGCACCGCCAGAAGGGGCAGTTGCGGGGGAATGTCAATGTCGTTTCTATAGTTGTTCAAATCAGCCTCACGATATTCACATATTTTACTTTTCCGGGGTCAGGGCCGCAAGCGAGCCATTATCCATATTTTACCATCACCGCCCGATATTGCCAAATGATAAATCCGCCGAGGGCCGCTGTCAAAAAAACGGCCAAAAAATTGGCCCGAAAATTGAATCAAGAGGTCGGCAGAAGTACGGAAGCCCAGCCGCCCCAAAGCGCCCCCCAAGGACTGAGACCATGAAAAAATTGACCAGCGCCCTGATCCTGATCCTGACCCTGACTTTCGCCGCCCCGGCCCTGGCCGCCCCCGATAACGGGCCCCTTGACCTCGTGGCCATGCAGGAAGCGGGAATGAGCACCGAGAGCCTCGGCCGCTTTCTGGCCCAGAGCCTGGGCGCCCAGCGGGCGGCCCCTCAGTTGGACGCGGATCTCCTGACCCGCCTGGCCCGTTACGGAGGCGACTCCCTGGTCGTGGCCTGGCTGGATCTGGACCGGGCCGTCTGTCATCAGGCCCGGCCATCTTTTTCCCAGGAAATGCTGCAGCAACTGCTCGACGGCGGAACGCCCCCGGCCGACATCCGGAAACTGCTCGATGACGAAACCGTCCGGGCCGCCCGGAGTCGGCCTGAGCCGGCCGCCGCCGCTTCGGTGTCGGTCAGCCGGCTGTCCCCGGCCACCGCCCCGCCCGCGCCAGCCTATCAGCCTCCTCAGGTCAGCGCGCCGAGCATCGCCCCGCCCCAGGCCCCGGAAGCCCCCCGGCGCAGTTTTCAGGAACTGCGGCCCGGCCAGGCGGCCGACCCGGCCTCCAGACTGCCGCTGCCCTACAGCACTTATGATGTCCGCTACGGCCGTCAGGACGGTGAAACCCGCCTCCGTCAGAGAAATGACGGCGGCCCCTGGATGGGGGTCATGGAAAGGGAACTGCCCGACGCCCATCTGGCGGAAGTCAACAGCCTCGGCCAGGTCGGCCAGGTCGGCCAGGAAGTCTTCAGCCGGCCCAGCGGCCACAAGGTCTACCGCTATTACAGCGGCCGGCCCGACAGCCCCGACTCCGGCCCCGACCTTCGCCAGGAACAGAAAAACCGGGAAGATCTGCAAATCATCTTCAACGACCGGGCCCGCTATTAAGCCCTATCGGACTTCCTTAGGTGAATACTCCCATTTTCCATATATCGGCCTGGCCCCGACCGTGAGTATCAGTAAAGCGACAGCCTCAAAACAGCGCCTTGACATCAAATGTTATATGAGTTAAATTTAACATACATAGTGTGATGTTTCCCTTCCGTGAAGTGAAAACCTGTTCAAACTACCGGAAGCCGGCCTTAAAGCGGCCGTCGAAACCGGGGCTTGGCGTGAGATTAGGTTATTTCAGGCCCTGACAGAGTGAAAATCATGAGCAAGAAATATAAAAGTGACGCCAGCGAATCCATCCACACCGTGATTGAGGATTCAGACAGCATCGGGGCCGTCGATAAAGTCACCATGCGCCGCTTCGACGCCTCTGGCCTGGTTCCTGTTGACGAACTGAGCCCCCAAGAGATTAAGGCGATCAGGGAAAAGGAACGTCTTTCCCAGACGGTTTTCGCCCATTACCTGAACGTCTCCAAAAACCTGGTATCCGATTGGGAACGAGGCATCAAAAAACCGGGTGGGCCGGCCCTTAAGCTTTTAGCCATCGTCAAAACCAAGGGCCTGGAAGCCATCTCCCTGCACTGACGGCCGAGCGTGTGACCATGTCGGAATTTCGCAGATATTCATCAAGGTGGTTGACAAAAAGTGATTTTTGGGTTAATACCATAGGCAAAGTTTATAAGCATGCCGCTTTGAGGATGACGCTGTGATGGGCCATGCCTATGTCCAAACAAAAAAAATTTGCAGCCAGAGCCTTGAATCTCTGTTTTTAGCCCGATTCTTGCTCTCTCTCTCTCTCTCTCTCTCTCTCTCTCTCTCTCTCTCTCTCTCTCTCTCTCTCTCTCTCTCTATCTAATAAACGAGAGAGTCAAAAATATAAAAAAAAAAAAAGAAAT
>JAISFR010000032.1 GCA_031263565.1 Candidatus Adiutrix sp.
GCAATTGGAAAGGCTGGAAACATTATAGACAAAAAGTTTATTGGAGCGTTATCGGTTATAACATTAGAGTTATGACCGCTGCCGTGATAGCAGCTACTTTATAGACAGACACTATTTAATCGATTAATAAAAATCCAAACCGATTTGTACTTTCATCATGACTTTTAACCACCTGAACCGGGTAACCAACCTTATGGGCAGTTTGATATATGTCAATACCCATAGCATCAGCCCCTGGTCGGGACTTAATTTTATTAATACATTTTGAACGTGTACCTTCAGCGGAACAATCCTTGCATAAAAGACATGAACTATATTGCAATAAGAATACTTTGTAGTAACCCGCAAGAAACAGTTCTCGTTCTAATTCATAAAGTCTGATCAATAGTTTAAGATTATCCTCACTGCTTGCGGACCGCCTATTAAAGTGAAAAATGACAGCATTTTCATATTCATGAATCATTGTACGGCATTCTTCAACAGAAGGCACGGCGGGAGGACAACTGCCATTTTTCCCATAATTCTTACATCCGAATTCACAATGGAATCTGACCCATTGTGAAACAATTATATCTTTTTTAGGACGACCGGGCATAAAGTCGCTCATTATGAGCCGGCGACATCGCCTTCCTTCAACATTTTCATTAACTCATCCGGCTGAATTTCGACCACCTTGCCGTCCGCCCAAGATGCCATCGGAACGCCAGCCATAATATGGCGTTTCATGGCCTCCCGAGCTCCTTGCCGGATCGCTTCGGTAATTGGTTCGTCATTTATAATCAGATCGTCTATATCCACTGGTTTTCTATCAGACATGGCCATACCTTCTTATGAGCTTGTCATATAAAGTGATATCAATGATTTTAGAAACCAGCCCTGGGCCCCCTTCGGCAAACTTGACTGGGCGGCCTGGCCGCGAATTATCATAAATTTTCCAAGACGAGACTATCGGGAGGTATAACTGAAAAAAATTTTCCAGCCCGGATGTAAATCGTCTTTTAATGTCATTGATTGGAACACTGTGCCCACCCAGACTGACCCTGGAGGCCACCCTGGCTATAGCCGCGTCGGCATCAGGCAGCGTCAGGAACATCAAATGGATTTTATAGCCTTCTTTACCAAGGCGCTTCAACCAGGGTGCGAAAGTTCGGGACGCCAAAGTGGTTTCAAAGGCAAAATCGCCCCGCTTATTGGCCAAGTCATGGAGCCTCACAAGCATTATCCGGCCGGCTTCCAAGGCCGCCGATTCAGGCCTGAAGGCTGAAAGGCCTTGAGCGATGGTGTCGGCGTTTACGAATTCGTCCACCGCAAAGGTATCGCGCAACAGCATCGGGGCGCTGGTGGACTTCCCGGCCCCATTGGGGCCAGCCAGAATTATGACATGAGGGTCTTTGCCCATTTTTCCTCTAATAATAGGCCTGGGGCCGCCTGAGCCGTGAAGACGGTTACAGCTCTTCTTCCAGCGGCCGGCCCGGGCGCATCAACAGGCGCCGGTCGGTCACCCGGTCGAGGAAGCCGCGGTCATGGCTGACGATGAGGTAAGGCAGGCCGCAACTCTGAAGAATTTTATCAAGACGCCCGACCGTGGCCTGGTCCAGGCAGGTGGTCGGTTCGTCCAGAATCAGGAGGCGCGGCTTGAGGGCCAAAGCCGTGCCAATGGAAACCAGCTTCTTCTCCCCGGCCGACAGATCATAGCTCACCCGGTTCTCAAAGCCGTCCAGCCCCAAAAGATCAAGCACCTCATGGACAGTCTGGTGGGCCTCGGCCCGGCTTTGACCCAGGTTAAGCGGCCCGAAAGCCAGGTCATCGGCCACGGTGGGGCAGAAGAGCTGGTCGTTGGCGTCCTGGAAGACAAAACCAAGCCGCGGGCGGATATCCCGAAAATCCTTTTCCTCCCGGCAGAGGCGGCCGAAAATTTCCAAACGCCCCCGGTCGGGCTTTAAAAGCCCCATAATCAGATAAAGCAGGGTGGTCTTGCCGCAGCCGTTGGAGCCGGCCAAACCGAGGCGGCCGCCGGCCGGAAAGTCAAAATTGAGATTCTCCAGGACAGGCGGGCCGCCGGGATAGGCAAAGGCCAGATCTTTTATCGATATCAACGGCTCGCTCAATTCCAACCCTTCCCTGACCCGGGCCGCTCAGGCCCCGGCCATAAAATTCAAACCCAGCACCCCGGCCATCATCAAGAGCAGAACAGCGCCCGCCGCCCAGTCCAGGCCCCCGGGGCTGAATTGGCCATCAATCCAAAAGCGCCCCTGATAGCCCCGGCAGAGCATGGCCGCGTGGACCCTCTCGGCCCGGTCCAGGCCCCGGACCAGCATCAGCCCCACCAGATTGGCCAGGGTGCGGTAGCTGTGGAGGTTGGGGCCGGCCCGGAAAGCCCGGGCCCGCATGGCCACCCGCAGACGTTCGTATTCCTGCCGGATCAATTGAAAATACCGGATCATCAGCAGAAACATGGCCGCCAGCTTTTCCGGCGCCCCCAGCCGCCGGGCGGCGGCGGCCAGTTCCCGAGGCGGGGCGGAACCCAGGAGGGCCATAGCCCCCAAGGCCACGCCGTTGGCCTTGACCGTCAGGAGGACCGCCAGCTTCAGGCCTTCCCGGGTCAGTTCCAGAAAGCCCAGCCGGGCCAGAACCTCACCCGGCGTGGAAAAGGAGAAAGGCAGCATCAGCCACATGAACAACACAAAAAAATTGACGACCCCCAGCCGCCGCAGGGTCTCCCGCCAGTCGGGCCGGGCGGCGGCCGTCAGGGCCAGGGAACCGGCCAGCCCCCCCAGGGCGGCCGGAAGCGCGGGCGAGAGGGCCAGGAGAAAAGACCAGGCCGCGGCGGCCACGATCTTCAAACGCGGGTCCAGCCGCTGGACGAGGGAGACATGGGTCAGATGCCGGCAGGTCATGATCGGGGACCCGGCCCGCTTTTCACGGCCGGGCCTTTCAGAAGGCCGGGCCGCACCTGGCGCAGAAACTGGACGCAGAACATGGTCACCAGGGCCTCAATGACCACAATCGGCAGATTGGCCCCGACCACGGCCAGGGAGAAGACCGCGAACTGATCGCCGCTGAGATAGAGGCAGAGAGCCACCAGGAGGGCCGACAGGAGTATGGAGCCTCCGCCGCAGACCAGGCCGCAGACGGCGGCGGTTTTGGGGCCGGGGCCGCTGAGCCCGCGGCGGAGCAGGGCCCCCAAGAGAACCGCCGGCCCGGCCATATTGAAGGTGTTGACCCCCAGGGTGCTCAGCCCGCCATACTGAAAGAGGAGGCCCTGCAAAAGGAGCCCGATGAGGATGACCGGAAAGGCGGCCCAGCCCAGCATCAGGCCGATCAGCCCGCTTAAGACCAGATGGGTGGCGGCCGGGCCGACCCGCACATGAATGAGGGAGGCGGTGAAAAAGACCGCCGCCAAAAGGGAGGCCCGGGGCAGTTCTTCGGCCGTGACCCCCTTAAGGCCCCGGGCCGTGCCGGCCAGAGCCAGGGCCGCGCCGCCCAGGATGACCGGGGCCGACAATACGCCTTCGGAAATATGCATCAGCGCTCCAGAAAAAAAACCGCACCCTTCCCTATGTCAGCGAGTGCGGCCTTCATGACCGTTTGCGTCGCGGATCGGCCCGACGCCAGTTTTCCAACTGTGAGCTGAATATACCCCATTTGCGGCGGCCTGTCAAATGGCGCAATGGCGCCCAACTACAAAACCAGTTGACATGATATTATGTCAGGACTATATTGAAAGAAGATGACGGGCGACTAAAAAAACGCCCAAGGATGGTGTTCCATGAGTCAGACGGAAATCAACGCTTCGGAAGAGAGGGCTCAGAAGCTGCAGCGCGGCCTGAGCAACAGACACATTCAGCTCATCGCCATCGGCGGGGCCATCGGCACCGGCCTTTTCATGGGCTCGGGCAAAACCATCAGCCTGGCCGGACCGTCGATCATCATTGTTTACGGGATTATCGGTTTTTTCCTGTTCTTCATGATGCGGGCCATGGGCGAGCTGCTTTTAAGCGACCTGAACTACAAGTCGTTCACCGACTTCAGCGAGGATTTGCTGGGCCCGGCCGCCGGTTTTTTCGTGGGCTGGACTTACTGGTTCTGCTGGGTGGTGACCGGCACGGCCGACATCATCGCCATTTCCGGCTATTTTCATTTCTGGTTCCCGGACATGACGCCCTGGGCGCCGGCCATCGGCATGGTCCTTCTGCTGGTGGGGATGAACCTTCTGTCGGTCAAGATTTTCGGGGAATTGGAATTCTGGTTCGCCTCCATCAAGATTCTGGCCATCCTGGCCATTATAGTGGTGAGCGTCTATATGGCGGTCACCGGCTTTGTCTCCCCGGCCGGGCACCGGGCCGCCGTCGCCAACCTCTGGGAAAACGGCGGGCTCTTCCCCAAAGGGCTCTTCGGCTTTTTCGCCGGCTTCCAAATCGCCCTGTTCGCCTTTGTGGGCATAGAACTGCTCGGCACCACCGCCGCCGAGACCAAAGACCCGGAAATCACCCTGCCCAGGGCCATCAACGCCGTGCCGGCGCGGGTGGTCTTTTTCTACATTTTCGCCCTGACGGCCATCATGTGCATCACCCCCTGGAACTACATCGAGCCCGGGCGAAGCCCCTTTGTGACCGTCTTCGTCCTGGTGGGCATCCCGGCGGCGGCCAGCGTGGTCAATTTCGTGGTGCTGACTTCGGCGGCCTCCTCGGCCAACAGCGGCATCTATTCAACCAGCCGGATGCTCTACGGGCTCTCGGAAATCGGCGTGGCCCCCAAAATATTCAGGCGGCTGTCCAAAAATCAGGTGCCGGCCAACGGCCTGATATTTTCCTGCCTCTGTCTCCTGATTGGTTCGGCCATGCTGATCATCATGCCCAGCATCATGGCCGCCTTCACCGTCATGACCACCATTTCCTCCGTTCTGTTCATCTTCGTCTGGTCGATGATCATCATTTCCTATCTGAAATACCGGAAAACCAGGCCTGAGCGGCACGCGGCCTCCATCTACAAGGTGCCCGGCGGCCGGGGCCTGATCTGCGCCACCCAGGCCTTCTTCATTTTTGTGCTGATTCTGCTCTGTTTTGAAGAAGACACCCGCGAGGTGCTGATGATCACCCCAATCTGGTTCCTCACCCTGGCGGTCGGCTATCATTGGCTCAGGAAGCGTCAGTCCCGCCCGGGCGCTTGACAAAGCGCCGGCGCCTGAAAGCCGGAATGACGAGGGGCGGGCCGGTCAGGGCCTGGAAAGGCCGCCCGCCCCGGGGGAGCCGCCCGCCCCGCCCAGATTCCGGGCCTCGCCGACCAGCTCGTTCAAGAGGTTCAGGGCGGTCAGGGGGGTCATCTCCTCAGGCCGCAGAGCGGCCAGCCGCCTGACTATTTCCGGCGCCGGCGGGGGCGCGGGCGGCCTTTCTTCCGGCTCGGGGGTCGGCTCCCCGGCCTCCGGCCCCTGAGCCGCCAGCTCGTTCCACTCCCGTTCCATCCGCTCAAAAAGACCCAACTGCCGCTGGGCGGGGCGGATGCGGATGGTCCTTTCCCCGGCCCGGCCGCAGTCGGCCAGCACCTCTTTGGCCCGGTCCAGCACTTTCCTGGGCAGCCCGGCCATGGCCGCCACGGCCAGGCCGAAACTGCGCCGCACCCCGCCGGCTTTGAGCTGCCGGGTGAAGATCAGGTTCTGCCCGCTTCCGGCCTCCACCGCCACGTTGTAGTTGCGCGCCAAAGGCTTGGTCCGGGCCAGCTCGATCAGTTCATGGTAGTGGGTGGCGAAAAGCGTGGGCACGCCCCGGCCGGCGAGGTCGTGGAGATATTCGGCGATGGCCCAGGCCAGCGACAGACCGTCATAGGTGGAGGTGCCCCGGCCCACTTCGTCGAGAACCACCAGGCTGTCGGGCGTGGCCAGGGCCAGGATGCGGGCCGTCTCGGTCATCTCCACCATGAAGGTGGAGCGGCCCCGGGCCAGGTCGTCGGAGGCGCCCACCCGGGTGAAGATGCGGTCGCGCAGCGAAAGACGGGCGCGGTCGGCCGGCACGAAGCTGCCGGCCTGATTCAGAAGGACGATCAGGGCCACCTGCCTTAAAATAGTGGATTTGCCGGCCATGTTGGGCCCGGTGATGATCAGGAGCCGTTCGCGGCTGTTCAAAAGCACATCGTTGGCCACAAAGGGCGTCCCCGGCGGCAGAAGGGCCTCCACCACCGGGTGCCGCCCGCCTTTGATCTCGATCAGGTCTTCTTCGGCAATCTCCGGCCGGCCCCACTGGTATTTTTCAGCGCAGTCGGCAAAGCTGATCAGCACGTCCACTTCCGCCAGAATTTCGGCGGCGATTTTGATGCCGCGCAGCTCGGCGGCCACCAGGCGCCGGAGTTCCTCAAAGATCTCTTCCTCCATGGCCAGGCGGCGTTCCCCGGCCGTGGATATTTTTTCCTCCCAGTCCTTCAGTTCCGGGGTCAGGTAGCGCTCGCCGCCGGCGATGGTCTGCTTGCGGATCCAGTCTTCGGGCACCAGGCGGAGGTTGGCTTTGGTCACCTCCAGGTAATAGCCGTAGACCCGGTTGAAACCCACCTTCAGGGAATTGATGCCGGTGCGGTCCCGCTCGCGGGCCTCCAGGTCGGCGATGGCCTGGCGGCCGCCCCGCTCCAGGTCCATCAGGGCGTCCAGCTCATCTCTGACCCCCCGGCGGATGAGCCCCCCGTCCTTGGCGTTGACCGGGGGCTGATCCACCAGGCAATTGCCCAGGGTCTCCACCAGTTCGCCCAGATCCGGCAGTTTTTCGCCCAGGTCGGCCAGCCGCACGGCGTTGAAAACGGCCAGCAGGCGGGCAAAATCAGGCAGGCGCCCCAGGGTGTCGCGCAGGCCGGCCAGATCCCGGGGGCCGCCCCGGTTGAGCACCAGCCGGCTGGCGGCCCGCTCCAGGTCGTGGCACTTTTTTAAAAGGCTTCTTAAGGCGTCCCGATTCAAGCCGTCGCGCAGCAGGTCTTCCACCGCGCCGTGCCGGGCCCGAATGGCGGCGGCCTCCTTCAGCGGCCGGGTCAGCCACCGGCGCAAAAGGCGGCTGCCCGGGCCGGTGGCGCAGCGGTCCATCAGGCCCAGCAGAGAGCCGGATGTTTCGCCGTGCCGCAGGGATTTCAGGATCTCCAGATTGCTCTGGGCGGCCTCGTCCAATATCAGGCGGGGTTCCCGCCAAAGGAGCCGGGGCGGGGCCACATGGCCCAACTGGCCGCTGCAGCTTCTGGCGTAGAGCAGCACGCCGGCCGCGGCCGACAGGGCCTCGGGCCGCCTTTCCAGATCCCAGGCTTCCACGGCCGCGGCCCCGAAAAGCTCGGTCAACAGTTCCAGGGCCCTCTCCGGGGCCAGTTCCTCCCGGCTTTTAAGGGCCGGAAAGACTTTCACGGTCCGCAAAAAATCCAGCAGATCCGGGGCGGCGTCGTCCGGCAGCACGCACTCCTGGGAGTCCAGGCCCTGAAATTCGGCCCGCAGTTCCTCCAGATCGTCAAAGCTGGTCAGCATCAGATCCCCGGTGGAATTCTCCAGGCCGGCCAGGCCGTAGCCTGAGGGGCCGGGAAAGATGGCGGTCAGGTAGTTGGGCCGGGTCTGGCCTTCCACTTCCATATCCAGCGGCAAACCCGGAGTGCCCACCTGCCAGAGATAGCGCTCCGCCAGGCCCCGGCCCTTGGCGGCCTCGCTGCCGACCTGCCGCACAATGGCCACCTTCAGGCCCTCGTCGGTCAGTTTCCTGGCGTAAGCCAGGCCGGAATGGAGCGGCACTCCGCAGAGAGGAACATCCCGGTCTTCGATCCTGGAGCGGCTGGTCAGGGTCAGGGCCAGGCGTTTGGAGGCTTCCACGGCGTCGTCGAAGAACATCTCGTAGAAATCGCCCATCTGGAAGAAGATGATGCTGTCGGGATACCGGGTCTTGAATTCCAGATACTGGCGCATGGCCGGGGTCAGGGCCGCGCCCCTGAGGGCTTCCAGCCCGCCCGGCCGTAACGGTTCAGGCGGCGGGGCCGCGGTCCGGGGATCAGTCGTCGGGGGGGCTTTATTCATTGAAGGGCTTTACCAGTTGATTGAAAGTGGTCAGGATATGCTCGGAGATGACCCGGGTCCGGCCGAAGACGGTCATGTAGTTGGCGTCGCCCAGATAGCGGGGGGTGACGTGCAGATGGAGATGGGCCTCGACGCTGCCCCCGGCCACCTTGCCCTGGTTGACGCCCAGGTTGAAACCCTGCGGGGCCATGACCGCGCCCAGAATCTCGGTGGCCCGGGCGGCCTGGTCCATCAGGGCCAGGCGTTCCCGGGAATCGGCCTCCGACAGGGCGGAGATATGCCGCCGGGGGGCCACCAGCAGATGGCCGTTGTTGTAGGGATAGAGGTTGAGCATGACCAGAACGGCGGAGTCGCTGTAAAGCACCAGCCGGTCCCGGTCCGGCCCCATATGTTCCGGGGGCAGGCAGAAGATGCAGGCCCCGTCGGACAGGCCGGCCCGCTTGATGTAAGCCATGCGCCAGGGAGCCCAGATGACGTTCATAGAACCGCAGGACCTCAGAGCTGAATTGGGCCGCAAGACCGGGACCCATTATAACATGTTTTCGCCGGAACGGTTCCATTTTCGGAGGGCGGCCCAAGGAGGCCGCCGGCCGACACTGGTTTTCAGACCCGGGATATGCTATGGTATGGCCAATTGTCCGTTCAGGGCCACAAGCCACAGAAACGCGGGGAGGGCATGATTTCCAGGATTTTCGGCATACTGGCCCTGGGGGCCTGTTTGGGTACCTCAGGCTGCGGCGGCCCGTTGCCTCCCCCCGACCCCTACAATCTGGCCGAGGCCAAGGACAGCCTGAGCCGGGGCAATTACTGGTATGAACGGGCCTGTTACCGCGAGGCCGAACGCTTTTTTCAGGGTGGCCTGGAATCGGCCCGGCTGAGCGATGAGGTGACGCTGATCATCCGGGCCCAGAACAGTTTGGGGGCGGCCGCCCTGGCCCAGGGCGAACTGGACGCGGCGGCGGCCTATCTGGAACAGGCCCTGAACCTCAGCTCCGGCCACCCCGGGCAGGCGGAAATGGACAAGGTGCTCGGCAATCTCGGCTCGCTGGCCTTTAAGCTGGGCCGTTCCCAAGACGCCGAAGCCTTCTGGCTGGAGGCCGTGGAAAAGGCCGTGGCCCAAGGGCAGTCGCCGGCGGCCTATTATTGCGATCTGGCCCGCCTTTATCTGGCCGCCGGGCGGACGGCCGAATTTTCGGAAATGAGCGCCAAGGCCCTGGGCGCCGCCGAAACGGCCGGAAAGCCGCCGGCCCTGGCCGACGCCCTGAATCTGGGCGGGCAGCAGGCCCTGGCCGCGGGCGACCCGGCCCTGGCCGAGGAACGATACCGGCGGGCCCTGGAGCTGGACCGGAAAAGCGAAAACACCGTCGGCCTGGCCCAGGACACCGAAGCCCTGGGCCTCCTGATGATCAGGCTGGAACGCCGGGCCGAGGCGGCCGGCTTCCTGGACCGTTCCTTCTTCCTTTATCTGGCCCTGGGCCGGGACCGCGAGGCCGGCCGCATTTTCAGCCACTTGCAGCAGTTGTCCCGCGAGCATCAGTTCCCCAAAAAGATGGAGCCCTATCAGGCCGCCCGCCGCGACCCGTCACCCCACCGTCTGAGCAATCAGTGCCCCTGACCGCCCGCCGGGGCGCTGACGGCCAGAAGACGCTGAATCCCGGCCCGGTACAAATCCTTATTTAAGAGAAAGTCCACATGGCCGCCCCGGCCCACGGCCAGGTCTTTGTAGTTGTTCCGATAAGCCTGGAAAAGTTCCTCCCCCAAAGCAAAGGGCACCACCTCGTCGCCCGGGCTGTGGAGGATCAGCAGCGGGCAGCGGATTTCAGCCAGCCGGCTCCGGCTGTCAAAGGCGTCGCCCAGGGCCAGCCGGAAATAGGGGGCCAGCCAGGGCAGGGCGTCCGCGGGGACCTCGCTGAGGCGGGTGAAGGTCGAATCCAGGATCAGGGCGGCCGGCGGATGGCGCTCGGCCAGGTAGGAGGCCACCCCGCCCCCCAGGGAATAGCCGTAGAGGATCAGGTCTTCCGGGCGGCTGCCGTGGCTCAGGGCCCACTGCCGCAGGGCTTCGGCCGCCTGATAGACCCTGGTTTCGCTGGGCCGCCCCTGGCTGGCCCCATAGCCGGGATAATCGACGGTCAGGGCCCGCAGGCCCAGGGAATGCAGCAGAAACAGACGGCTGCTCATCATGGCCATATTGCCGCTGTTGCCCTGAAAAAGCAGCACCGTCCGGGGCGAAACCGCCCCGGGCGGGGCCGGCAGATCCCAGGCTTTGAGGATCAGGCCTTCGGGGCTTTGAAGTTCGATCTCCTCGTATTTCAGGCCGTAATTGGCCGGCGTCTCCCAGACTTCGGCCAGGGGGTGGAAGATGAGCCGGTCGGTAAAAAACAAAGTGATGACGGCCGACAGAAGCCCAAAAACGATCAAAAGGCCGGCCAGGCGTTTAAAGGCCCAGGAAAGCCGACGGCCGGGCCGGGCTTTGGGCGGCCAGATAAATTTTCGGTAATTCACCCCCAAACCCCTTTTCCTCCCCGGCCTTTTCAAGGCCGCCGCAAGTCGATCAAAAGCACTTCCGGGGGCGCCAGGAAACGGAACGGCAGGCCCCAGAATCCGGCGCCCCGGCTGGTGTAGATCCGGCCCCGGGCCCCGGGCGCCCGATCCAGCCCGTAAAGAAAACCGTTGGCTCTCTTTATCAGATAGTGGCCGGGCCAGATCTGGCCGCCGTGGGTATGGCCGGAAAGCTGCAGGTCGAAGAGCCCTTCCGTGCCGGGCGCCGGGCGGGGCCGGTGCTTCAGGAACAGAACAAAGGCCCCGTCATCCTGAAGAGCCCGCAATAGTCGCCCGGGGGGCTCCCGGTCGCCCCGGCCGCCGAAGGCTTCGTCATCCATGCCGGCCACCCAGAGCCCCCCGGTCTTGACCGCCTCGCCCCGCAGCAGCCTCAGGCCGGCCAGCCGGCAAAAAGCCTCGGCCTTGCTTTCCCCGGCGTACAGCTCATGATTGCCCAGGACGGCAAAGGCCCCCCAGCGGGGCGAAATTTCGGCCAGCAGCCGGGCGTCTTCCGGCCGGTTGCTCAGGTCGCCGTCCACCAGATCGCCGGTGACGGCCAGAAGATCCGGCCGGGCCTCCCGGACCAGGTCGACGATGCGCTTTAAATCCGAGTGGCCGATGAAACGGCTGAGGTGGACGTCGGTCAGCTGGACGATGCGGAAGGAATCGACCCCGGCCGGCAGCCTGGAAGTGGTCAGGGTCAGGCGGACCAGGCGGGGATGATAGGCCTGGTAGCAGGCCAGGGCCGCCAGGAGCACGGCCAGGAGCAGGGCGGCCGGCACGGCCCGTTTGGCCCTCAGCAGGTTCCACCAGGACCGGCCGCCCAGGAGGGCGCCTGAGAGCCCGCAAAAAAGACGGGCCAGATCCAGCGCCAGGGCGCAGAGGGTGAAAAAGAGGAGAAAGCCCAGCCAATAGGGCCAGAGGAAAAGCAGTATTTCCGCCAGGGAGGCCGGAAGGGCGCCGCCGGAGCCGCGCACGGCCAGCGGCAGCAGCATCAGGGCCATCCCCAGCATAACCGGCAACTGCCACCAGCCGCCGCCAAAGGCCAGGCGCAGGCGGATAAAAAAATGGAGACTGAGGGCGGCCTCCACCAGCAGGCGCATCATATAAAAGGACATAAAGTAGCTTTCCATCTTCAAGTGCTCTGGTCGCTGCCGGGCAAAAAGGGCGATTTTTGCCCGGCAGGGGGCGGACCGGCCGACCGAACCGGTCGCTCCGCTCCGTCGCCCTCTCCGGGGCGACCGGCTATTTTTATAATCGAGCCTACTTTGAGAATTACGGCCGGGGCGGGCGCGGCCCTGGCCCTGGCCGACTATAGCACAGAAAGCTCCCGGACCCCGGTTTTTTTCGGAAAGCGGGGCCGGCCCCGGCCCCCCGCCGTCCGCCGTCCGCCCCGGCCCCGGGCAAAATATGCCTTGACCTTATATGAAATGAAACTATAATAAAAATTACAAATTTTTATGGCAGAGGTGGATCATGAAAAATTTTCTGGCATCCAACAAGGGTATTGTGGCGGCCGGGCTGCTGATCGGTCTGGTGGCCGTCACTCTCCAAAAACTGGGCAACCCCGGCAACATGGGCGTCTGTGTGGTCTGTTTTGAGCGCGACCTGGCGGGGTCCCTGGGGCTGCATCGGGCCGAAATCGTCCAGTATGCCCGTCCGGAGATTTTTGCTTTGGTTCTGGGCTCTTTCGTGACCGCGCTGGCCGTGGGCGAATTCCGGCCCCGGGGCGGCTCCAGCCCGGTGATCCGCTTCTTCCTGGGCGCGGTGGTCTCGGTGGGCGCCCTGGTCTTCCTGGGCTGCCCCTGGCGGGCCCTCCTGCGCCTGGCCGGCGGCGACTGGAACGCCATCTTCGGGCTTCTGGGCCTCATTTGCGGCATTGGCGCGGGCACCGTCTTCTTCCGCCGGAACTACTCCCTGGGGCGCAACCAGCCCGGGCGGGCGGGCCTGGGCCTGATCTTTCCGCTTTTTATGCTGGGCCTCCTGGTTCTGCGCCTGATGTACCCGCCGATCGAGGGCCAGGCCAAAAATGATTTCCTCTTCTATTCCCTCAGCGGGCCGGGCAGCCTTCACGCCGCCCTGGGCGTCTCCCTGGCCGGGGGCCTGATCATCGGCTTTCTGGGGCAGCGCAGCCGTTTCTGCACCGTGGGCGCCTTCCGGGACCTGATTCTCTTCCGTCAAACGCATCTGCTTCTGGGCGTCCTGGGCTTTCTGGCCGCGGCCCTGGTCGGCAATCTGCTCTACGGCCAGTTCAAGCCCGGCTTTGAGGGACAGCCCATTGCCCATACCCAAAGCCTGTGGAACTTTCTGGGGCTCTTCAGCGCCGGCCTGGCCAGCGTCCTGGCCGGCGGCTGCCCGGCCCGCCAGCTCTTCCTGGCCGGCGAAGGCGACGGCGACGCGGCCTGCTTCGTGCTGGGCCTGATGGCCGGCGCGGCCATGGCCCACAACTGGGGCCTGGCCAGTTCCGGGGCCGGTATCGGCCCCCACGGCCTGGCCGCCGTAGTCGGAGGCCTGGTCATCACTGTCTTCATCGCTATACTTTTCAGGGAAAAGGCCGCGGCCTGACCTGAAACTCAAAGGAGCCGAAAATATGAGCGTGAAAGTCGATGCCCGGGGCCTGTCCTGTCCCCAACCGGTGATGCTGGCCTTAAAAGCCCTCTCCGCCCACAGCGAAGCCCTGGCGGTTGAGGTGGATCACGAAACCGCCGCCGAAAACGTGGAAAGGGCCTGCCGGGAAAAGGGCCGCCAGAGCCGGATCATCAAAAACGAAAGCGGCTACACGGTGGAGGTTTCAGCCCCGTGAGCTGGCTGGCAAGGCTGGCCGCCCTCTGGCGGCCGGCTGAACTTCGTGGAAAAGAGCCCGAAGGCGCGGCTGAGGCGCCTTCGGGCTTCATGGTTTTCAGTCACGTCGGGCAGGTGGTGGCCGCCCGCAAAGCGCTGCTGGCCGCCGGACTCTCGCCCCGGATCAAGGCGCCCCCCCCCGCTCTGCGCGAAGGCTGCGACATGGTGCTGGAGTTCCCGGCCGAAGAAGAGGCCGTCTATCTGGCCGTGCTGGAGGAAAAGCGTCTCCGGCCGCTGAAAGTCATGGCCGCCGACGGACCCCTGACCGCCCCGGAAAGCCTCTTTAAGCGCCTGGATTTTCCGGCCCACCTGATGGTCAGCGCCGCCAACCTGAAAATCACCATCGAGCGCCGGAGCGGCCGCATAGTCAATGTTTCCGGCGGCGGCTGCCCGGATGTGCCCCATCTGGCGGCCAGGCTTCTGGGCCGGCCCGTGGATCAGGTTCAATCGCCGGCCGAACTGAGCCGCAGCCTCTGCTCCTTCAGCCTTTCCCAGGCCCGGGACGAGGCGGAACGGCTTTTCAAGGCCGGCTTGAGCGCCGAAGGCCCCCGGCGCCCGGCCGACGGCCGGGGCCTGGAAAAAGCCCTGCCCTGGCCCAAAAAAAAGCCCCGGGCCCCGGAAGGCGACTGGCTGGTGGTCGGCACCCTGCCCGATCCGGACGAGCCTCTGGGCGAGGGCTGTTTTTACTGGGAGGGGACTGATCTGATCTGGAACGGACGGGCTGTCGAGCCGGAGAGAGGCACGGCCGCCCTGATGGCCGCCTACGCCCTGGCCGCCGATTTTCTGGGCCGCCCGCCCGGGCGGGCCGTTCTGGCCGGAGACGACGGGCGGGGCGGGGGCAGCCGGGCCGTCTACGCCTGGCTGCGGGAAAGAATCGGCCGTGAGGCCTGGAGCGGCCTGACCTTCCACTACCTCTTTCCCGAGGCTGAAAGCCATGACCGCATTTTCATGGCCCTGGACGAAATCCGGCCCCGGCCCGTTTTAGCGGCCGACGCGGGTTTTATGTATGTGGCCAAGCTCTGCGGACAAGCCGCCGAATACGACCTCTTCACCCCGGATGCCGGTGAAATGGCCTACCTGGCCGACCCTCTGGCCCCCCACCCTTTCTATACCCGCGGCGCCCTGATCCAGACCGAGGCCGGCCAGCCGCTCTTCGCGGCCGCCGAGGCCGGGGGCAATGCCGCCCGGGTCATGCTGGTCAAGGGCGCCGTCGATCAGGTGGTCTGGCGGGGCCGGGTCGTCCACCGGGTGGCGGGCCCCCTGGCGCCGGCCCTGGAGGCCGTGGGCGGCACGGGCGACACGGCCACCGGCCTGGCCTCGGCTTTCCTGGCCGCCGGTTTCAGTCCGGTCCGGGCGGCGGCCCTGGCCGCCCATTTGAACCGCCGGGCCGGTTTTCGGGCCGCACCGGACCCCGGCAGCCGCATTGCCGAGGTGATTGAAAGCTTAAGAGCGCTTTTGGGGGAAACAAGGATGCCGAGCCAGTAGGGGAAAAAACCGCGCCCCAGCCTCTGGAAACCCGGCCGGCCCGCCTTTTCCGATAGCCCCGGATCTCATAACACTTAAAGAGTAACTTTAAGTGTTATGAAACCCCCGCCTGACCCCTCTGAGCGTCTTCAGAACCGTCAAAATATGCTATGGAAAGAATTTTACTCTAAATTTAAGCCGTTGTCAATCGTTTTGCCGGCGTTTTGCCGGCGCCTCGACGTTTTTTTCCGCAGAAAGGCCAATGTCTTAAGAAGGCTGGCCTCCCTTTCGGCATTGAGTTCCGATGCTTCGAGCGCCTTCGTGGCCTGGCGGTCCCTGTTCAAGTGACCTAAAACTTCTTTACCGGTCGAGCCAGCCATCACCATACTCCGCATTCGCCTCCGACAAGTCGAATCCCGAGTTTCTCAGCTCTTCAATTCCTAAAATTTTCATGGCACTTTGGCCATTCCAGGGTCTAATGGAAGTTTCATAAGCAAAGCCATTTCTTCTTCTTCCGTTTTGGCGGCAAGAGAAGCCTGGATAATTTTTCTTTTCTCTTCGGTGGTCATTAAAGGCATTGTTTTTCTCCTCCTCCGGCAAGTTGGCCGATATTATAATACATATCTTGTAGTGAGGTCTAAACCATATGAGATTTCAACCGGCCTTGGCAATCGCCAACTGGTCCCATTTGGGTGATAAGATGGCCGCTCATTCGTTCTCGGCGCATGGGCCAAAAGGCGCCGGCCTGGTCTTGGGCCGCAAACTTCACGGAAAAGGAAAAAACAGGCCGGCCTGGAGGGTGAGGATGAAAACAGCCGTTGAAACCGGACGCCGCCGCATAACGGCAAATCACTTTATGGCCGATCGCACTGATTTCAAAATGGCATTTGATAAGCCCATAATATATGACTGAGCCTCATGATCATTACCTCCGGTCGAGGCTATTGTCATCATGGTGACGCAAATTGATCCATATATTGCCGAGTCAACAGACATCGCCCATTCTTTATAAATTCCGATGTTTCCGTTACCAGGGCTTTTATATATCGCATCAGTTAAATTTTCATTACCTGGGCATAGGCCAGCATAAAACAACCTATCCAGCACTATTGTAATTCTGTCTGTTGGACGATGGGCACCATCAATCGAAGCAAAAAAGGCCATAACACTAATGTTGCTTATCAATAGCGTCTCTTCAACATTAATAATGCCAAGCCGAGTTGCCAGTTGCTTATGCCCGGGCTTTTGGTTATGGCCTGTCCAATTGTAGGCCTTGAGAAAACCGCTGATCCAGGATAAAAACATATCTTTTTTTTGTGAAAAAACCATTTCAAGCTGTTCAGAAGATAGAGGCTCAAAAACCAATTCAGTAAAAACGAATTCTAAATATCCATAATCTTCTTTAATTCTGACATCCATACCTAAAGCCCATCTGTCTTGCTCAACCTTATCAGGGCCGTAAAACATGCTCAACCCGGCAGGACTGCCTATTATCGCACCAATATCTTCCGTTTTTTTTGCGGCAGGTTCCCAAGAAAACACCTGACTTCCTGCTCTGGATAGAGGTTCACTTGATGTCAGCCTATAGTCTTTGTTTTTTGCTTCATCCGCAGAAATCTCACCAAGGCCAATAGTGATATTGCTATTTTCAGCATCAGGGTGAATATTAAACTTTAACAGCCCATCCAGGGCCATTGACTTATTAGGTATATCAACGGCTATGTCTCCCAGATACCAAGTCTTAAAGGGCTCATTAACCTTGGCCGGCTTGAGGCCAGACGCGGGTAATGATGATTCTACGCTTGGCGGAACTTCCGGCGACGGAGATTGAGGCCAAAAATGACACCCTATAATTGCTATCAAAATAAGTAAAACGGATATATGATATTTATTCATACGCATGCAAGACAACTAACCTGTACTTAATATCTTGCTATTTAACGGCTTGGTTATCATGACTTTTGTTTCCGTCACTCTCTTCTCCCGCGCATAGCGCAAGATCAATAATGAAGCCAAAAGATTTCTTCAGGCGTCCATAATAAATCCCCACAGTTTGACAGCCCAAAATACCTTTCCTCATATAGAGGCCGATTATTATTCTCTCTGTCAAAATCATAAATATAAAAGACACGCACAAATATATTCAAACGACCGCACCATCTCTCCCAAAGTGGAACAGTAAGCATTTCAACATCACTATCAGGTATCCTAATTGTTTCAACTAGTTCACAGCAGTTTGGATTCAGTTTATAAAAATTTTCCAAGCCGGAATATCTGAATGTTTCAATATGCTCTTCAGCATAATCCGACCCTCTTTTCGGAAAAATCTTTCCACCCGCTTCACTCACGGTAAAAGGAACCCGCTTGCTTTTTTCATTGATAATTTTTGCAACCACAATATCGAATTTTTCTTGAGTGCTGAGATAGCGTTCTTTCTCAAAGCAATATCCGGAAAAAAGAAGTATCGCTTTCGGCAAATAGATCGCACTGACGACTAAGATCAGCAGGGCCAGTCCACTGAGGGCCAAGATAGAATAAATCTTCATACCGTTCAGTCCATTGTTTATGGCAAATAACGTATACCACCCGGTGGAAAAAATTGACCTCCAAAAGGGACCTTCTTAGAATGAACTTGCCCCGACCTGTCCTTGTATAGCATGTCCCCATAAAGCGAAACGCGTTTTCCCCCGTCTCTCAGGACGCGTACTTTACAACATTCAGGGTTTTTTTCTAAAAAATGATCAACATCTCGAT
>JAISFR010000059.1 GCA_031263565.1 Candidatus Adiutrix sp.
CTCTCCGTGCTTATCAAAATTACAGAGACATCAATCCCTACTATATCATTTCAAAAGAATATAATAGAGCCCTATTATATACGCTTGCTTCTTCTCTATTCAGTTTTCAAAGATCTCACAACTAATCGCCGGAAGCTTCAGCGGCCTCGCGGCGATAAAAAGGGACTTTACCAGACCCGGTTCGCCGAGTCAAGAACTTTTTTCATAAAATTTTAAAATTCGCTGAACATGGTCTGGGCTATTTTCTGGCCCAGGTCGGAAACCAGCCAGGCCAGGGCTTCGCTCTGCCGCAGGTCGACCTGGGATTGGTCGCTGCCGACCAGGAAGGTGCGCTGGCCGTTAAAGACATGGCGCCGGATCAGCGGCTGCCCGGCCTCGGGGCCGGGCCTTTCCAGCACGGCCTCCACGGCCAGGTAAGCCACCCGGCTGGCCGAGTCGGTGGGCTGGTCGTCGTTGAAGGTGGACTGCCAGGCGCCGCCGGTGACGGTGACGCTTTGGATGGTCATGGTCAGGGTGGCCGGGGCGCCTTCCCGGACGTTGATGTTGGAAGAGGCGTCCAGGCGGGCGATGAGGTCCTCGGTCAACTGCGGGCCGAGATCGGCGTAAAGGCTCTGGTTTTTGGCCACCGGCACGCTGACGGTCATGGCTTCCGTCAGCCCGTAGGGGGTCGGCGACAGGCTGTAGCCGCAGCCGCCGAAAACAAGGCCCAGGATCAGGGGAAATATCGCCAGACTGCCGTGTTTCATCGTGTCACCACCTGTCCGTTATTTTCTTCGGCCGCCCGCCTCTCTTCGGCCTCCCGCATCAGCTTGTCCAGGACGCCGTTGATGAAGGGGGCGGAATCATCGTCGCCGAAGCTCTTGGCTATTTCCAGGGCCTCGTTGAGGCTGACCTTGGGCGGAATTTCGTTTCGGTGCAGAATTTCGTAGTAAGCCAGGCGGATCAGGCCCCGGTCCACCGGCGACATGCGGGCCAGGGTCCAGTTGGCCGCGGCCCGGCTGATGTCGCGGTCCAGTTGGTCCAGGCGGCCGCAGACGCCGAAAAAGAATTCCCGGGCCAGGGGCCAGGCCCGGGCAAAGTCGTCGGCGCCGATCTCCAGCCCGTTTTCCTCGTCCCGGTCGGGGCTGAAGCTGTTTTCGAAAGTCCGGGCCACGGCCTCCGGGCCGCCGCCGGAGAGATCGAATTGAAACAGCAGGCGCAGGGCCAGTTCCCGGGCCACCCGGCGGGTGCCCGGGCCCGGCCGGCCGGGGTCGCCGCGGTCAAGGGTAACAGCCACTATTCGGAATCCAGGGCCTTGAAAAGGCTGGCCATTTCCATGGCCGTCATGGCCGCGTCAAAGCCTTTGTTGCCGCTTTTGGTCCCGGCCCGCTCCACGGCCTGCTCGATGGTGTCGCAGGTCAAAAGGCCGAAGGCCACCGGCACGCCGCTGGCCAGGCCGACCTGGGCCAGGCCTTTGGTGGCTTCGGCGGCCACGTAGTCGAAATGGGGGGTGGCCCCGCGAATGACCGCCCCCAGGGCGATGATCGCGTCGTATCGGCCGCTCTCGGCCAGTTTCCTGGCCGCCGCGGGCAGCTCGAAGGCCCCGGGCACGCGCACCACGGTCAGATGGCCGTCATCCCCGCCGTGGCGCAGGAGGGCGTCCCTGGCCCCTTCCAGCAGGCGCTCGGTGATGAAGCTGTTGAAACGGCTCAGAAGCAGGGCCGCTTTCAGGCCCCGGGCGTTCAGTTGTCCTTCGTATATTCTGCTCACGCTTTTTCCTTGTGGTCGCCGTAGAAATGCAGGGCATGCCCCATTTTCAGGCGTTTGGTATTCATGTAGCGCAAATTTTCCGGCCGGGCCGGAATTTCGATGGCCACCCGCTCGACCACATTGAGGCCGTAGCCTTCCAGGCCGACTATTTTGGTGGGGTTGTTGGTGATCAAGCGCATGTCGGTGACCCCCAGGTCCCGGAGGACCTGGGCCCCGAGGCCGTAATCGCGCAGGTCGTCGGCAAAGCCCAGGGCCAGGTTGGCCTCCACCGTGTCGTAGCCCTGGTCCTGCAGGGCATAGGCCTTGATTTTGTTGGTCAGGCCGATGCCCCGGCCCTCCTGGGGCACGTAGAGCAGCACCCCCCGGCCGGCGGCCTGGATCATGCGCATGGCCTCGTGCAGCTGCTCCCCGCAGTCGCAGCGGAAGGAGCCCAGGGTGTCGCCGGTCAGGCACTGGGAGTGGACCCGCACCAGGCTGGGCCCGCCGGTTTTCAGGTCGCCCACGGTCATGGCCACATATTCCGAGCCGTCGATCATATTGCTATAGATGGTCAGGTCGAAGTCGCCGAATTCGGTGGGCAGTTTGGTCCGGGCCACCGGGGTGACCAGCTTTTCGTGTTTCAGGCGATAGGCGATGAGGTCGGCCACGGTGATTATTTTCAGATCGTGTTTGGCCGCGAATTTTTCCAGGTCGGGCATCCGGCTCATGCTGCCGTCTTCGTTCATGACTTCGCAGATGACCCCGGCCGGTTTCAGGCCGGCCAGCCTGGCCAGGTCCACCGAGCCCTCGGTCTGGCCGGTGCGCTGCAGAACTCCGCCCGGCTTGGCCCGCAAGGGGAAGATATGCCCGGGGACCACGATGTCCCGGGGCCCGGCGCCGTCTTTGATGGCCGCCAGGACCGTGGTGGCCCGGTCGGCGGCCGAGATGCCGGTGCTGACGCCTTCCCGGGCCTCGATGGAGACCGTAAAGGCCGTTTCGAAGGGCGACTGGTTGTCCGCCGACATCTGCGGCAGGCGCAGTTCATCCACCTTTTCCGGGGTCAGGGACAGGCAGACCAGTCCCCGGGCATGGGTGACCATGAAGTTGATGCCTTCCGGGGTCACTTTTTCGGCGGCCAAGACCAGGTCGCCCTCGTTTTCCCGGTTTTCGTCGTCCACCAGAATAACCATGCGGCCGGCCAGGACATCATCCAGGGCGGCTTCTATCGTGGCTACAGACATACTAAATAGTCCCTCTCCTTAAAATTGCTTCTTGGGTCGGCGTCAGGCCCTTAATTATATCCAAACCGCGAACGGATTAAAAGGTGAAACCCGGCTCGCCGCCGCAACGCCTCCGGCTCAGCGGCCCTTTAGTTTCGAGATGCTTTTTGAAATCGTTATTTGGGCAGTTTCTTTTTTGCCGTTTCCAATTGCCCTATGCTCTTTTCGGGCGTTTCCAGGTTTTCCGGCATCGTTCCGCCGATGTCGCTTATGGCCTTGCGTACTTTTCGGCCGACCTCATGGTGAGTCTCGTTAGCCGCCACTTTGTCTTTGATTTGATTTTTCTTAAGAACATCGGCAGTTTGAGTTGCCCTGAACAGGTTGGCGGCCAACTCGGTGGATCCCATATGGTCAAGTATCTTTTGGCTTTTTTTAAGCCCTTTAATCCTATGAATATCTTTTTGGCCACGCCCGCCATAAAGGCCTTTGTAACCTTCATCTTGAAAGATGGCGTAATCAAACTTGGTTTCGACTCCGGCTCCTTTGGCGGCTGAAGCCAATTCCTTGTTATGATACTTAATATCGTTACGAAGCTTTAGCCTTAACTGGTCCTCATCCTTCAAAAGTAATCCTTGGGCATCGGCCAGTTCTTGACGCCTGGTTTGAATGGCAAAGTAAGTTTGCCCTAAGGCGATTACCGGTTTGGTAGGATCGGCGTTCTGAACAATTAAATAGCAAGCATATCGCGATAATTTTATATCGCCCACCTCTCTTTCGGCCGTTTTCCCAAGTTTTATCATTACGAGGACTTGCTCGAAATGATCGTGGCTAGGTTGTCCGCTGTTCAGGCAGGACTCCACCGCCTTGTTGACGACCGGAATAAAGTGCCGGAATTCTGAGTAATCGAGCACTTTTGACAAATCCCGAGCCAGCCAGTATTCAACGCCGCTCTCGTCAACATGCCGGATTTCTTCAAAAGTTTTATGGTGTTGAGCAGCTATTTGATCTTCGGTCATAACGCGTCAACCATTTAAGAGTTGCTCGATGACGGTTTTCATGGCTTAGCCCTGGGGGCCTTCTGCCACGGCGCCCGGCTGTTACTTCAAGCTCTTTTGCAAAATGGAAACCACCGTGCTCTCGCCCACGTTCAGCCGGAAATTGTCGGCCCGGCCGGGGCTGCGCATGCGGCCGGCCAGGGGGATGACATCTTCGGGCTGGCAATATTCCCGGACCAGCTGGCCCAGGTTCTGTCCGCGCACGAGGGCGGCCGCCTTGGCGGCCAGCGCGCCGTCTTCCGCGTAGCGCCAGAGCCCTCTTTCCTCAATCAGGTCATAGAGGGCCGGCAGGGTGAAGGCGCTGGCCAGGCCGTGGGGCACGCCGAAGCGCAGGGTCAGGGGGTAGCCGATGGAGTGGGCCAGGGTGCTGTGGCTCTGGCTGATGGCCAGGCCGCCCAGGAGGCTGGCCTCCTGCATCTTGATGCGCACTTTCAGGTTGGCCGGATTTTCCTGGGCCCGGGGCAGAAAGTCGCTCATCAGGGCGATGGCCTCCCGGGCCAGGGCCAGGCTGATCGGGGTGGCTTTTTTGTTCCAGAGGGTCTCCAGGCCGTGGGAGAGGGTGTCCAGAGCGCCCCAGAGGGTTTCCCTCGGCGGCAGGCTGATGGTGACTTTCGGCTCCAGAAAGACGGCCTTGGCGTAGAGGCGGGGATCTTCCAGGGAATATTTCTTTTTCTCGGCCTGGTCCCAGATGGTGGCAAAGGGGGTGGCCTCGGCCCCGGAGCCGGCCGTAGTCGGCAGGCAGTAGATCGGCTTGACCGAATTCAGACAGGCCCGGCTTTCCCGCAGATGCTCGCTCAGGGACCAGGCCGGCCCTTCCCCCAGGGCGGCGGCCAGGGCCTTGGCGCTGTCGATGACGCTGCCGCCGCCCAGGGCCACCAGGACTTCGGGCTCTTCCTGGTGAAGCTCGGCGGCCAGATGTTCCAGGTGCTCCATTTCCGGGTAGGGCGGCACGGTGCGCACCAGCCAGTGGACCGAAGGGCAGGCGGTCATCAGTTTTTCCGTGGTGCGGCGCCGCAGCAGGCCGGGGCTGGTGAGCAGGAGGGCTTTCTGGTGGCCGATATAATTTTCCAGCAGGGCGGTGCAGCCCTGGCCGCCGTGAATTCTGACGGGACTGTAATGAAACCAGGCGGCGCTCATGGGCTTGTCTCGCTGGATGTCGAGTTCATAGGCAAAAAAACACCTCTGAAGTTTTCAATTGACAGCCAGCATAACAAGCCGGAGGGGCCGCGTCAAGTGCGCCCTCCGGAAGGTTCGGGGCCGGCGGCCTCAAGGGGCCGTAAATCGGCGGCTTTAGCCGGGCCGGGGGCGGCAGGGGGCCGATCTCTCCCGGCCGGGAGCGGCCTGTTTTCAGGGCGGCCCCCGGAATGAAAAGTTTGGGGCCCGCCAGGGCCGAGCAGGGCCCCAAGGCGGCCGCCACAAAATGTGGGCCTTCTTTTTTCCGGGTCGTTTAATTTATACCACATATAGTATAAATTTTAAAAAATAATTAATATTTACAGTTAGTTATGTATATTTATGCTTGACTGAAGATAAATTATCGCTTATATTATGGCCGTAGCTTAAGATGAGCCTGAATCCGGGCCGGTCGCCCGATTCGGGCCGGGCCATAAAAACAGGGCCTGAACTGTCCAGGCAAACAGCTTCAGGCGGTCGATCCGGGCGAGATGAAGCCGGCTTTTAGATTCGGCTTCGGGACACGGCAAGGAGTTTCAGCATGATGAGCAAGGGAAAAAATTTAAACGCGGCGGGGCGGGGCGGCCGAAAGTACCGTTCCTTTCCGGTTCTGGGTCTGGCGGCGTTGAGTCTGCTGCTTTTGGCCCCCGGCCCGGTCTCGGCCCAGAGCCCTGCTCTGGGCCTCTACGGCGGCGGCGGCGGCGGCGGCGCGGGTCAGCCTGGCACAACAGCCGGGGCTGGCGGGGCCGGCGGGGCCGGCGGTCTGCTGACCGACGCGCCTGGTTCTGGCGGAACCGTGCCTGCCGGGGCCGCCACTTCACCTAACGGAACCGGCGGCGGCGGTGGCGCGGCTGGCGATGCTGCCTCCATAGTTGACGGGGCGGCCGGTACGGCTTCAGGTATTGATTCGGAGAGCGCCGGTTCGTCAAGCGGCAATTCTCCCGACCTTACTTACAGGCTGAACCGCAACGTCACCTACATTGATGATATTGAGATCATTGCCGGTTCCGGCGGCGATGCCGGTTTTGCCGCCACCGGCCCATCCGGAGCGGTGGGCAATGGCGGCAATGGCGGCAGCGTCAGTCTGCTGGGGCCTGGCCGCACCGTGACGGTTGACGGCCGGGCGGCCCCTCGAACCATCACTGTTCAAAGCGGCGGCGTCGGCGCGGACAATGGCGGCGTCGGCGGCAGCGGCGGAGATGTGGCGGTCAATCTGAATACCTTAAGAAGCAATGGCGATGTGACCATTGATCTTATCAGGGGCGACACCGTCGCCGACGGCGGCGGACAGATCGACTTCAGGTTGAACACCTTGTCGGTCAACGGTGGCCCCACCACCATGACTTTTGGCAGCAGTGCCGGTGTCGCCCTGGAAGACGACGATATAGTTCGCTTTGGC
>JAISFR010000070.1 GCA_031263565.1 Candidatus Adiutrix sp.
CCGGATCGGGTAGGAGGCGGGGTTACCCCCGCCGTCCTCCCACACCACCGTACGTACGGTTCCGTATACGGCGGTTCATGTATTGCCTTGAAAACGCTTAACCGTTTGTAGAAGACTCACGAGCCCAAGGCTCTCAAAGTATTTCAAGGGGAAGGCCTGGTTCATGTGCGAACTGCCGGCGTTCCACCACGGACCGCGTCCGTTGTAGGCCGACTTCCACGAACGTTCCTCATCCAGCCCCCTTTTCATCAGTTCTCTGGCTCGGCTTCGTGGCCGTTTCCACTGACGCCACTTTATGGCTCTCAGTCTCCTCCGCACCCATTGGTCCACTTCTTCAAGCGCACCCTTCACCTCCGCCAGGCGGAAGTACGCGGCAAAGCCCCTCAGCTTCTTCGTCAGCTCTTTCACCGTATTGGCCATCTTCCAGCCGCGCGCTTTCGCGCACAGCCGCCTGATATCGCCTTTCAGCCTCACAAGGACCGATGGCGCGACCTTCAGCCTTGGCTTTTGCTGCCAAGTCATCGTATAGCCCAGGAACTTCCGCTCCCATGGACGCGCCACCGCGCTTTTGGCCTCATTTACTTTGAGCTTCAGTTTGCGGCTCAGGAACACCTTGATGCTCTCCATCACCCGCTCTCCAGAGCGGCGGCTTCGAACATATATATTGCAGTCGTCGGCGTACCGGCAAAAGCAATGACCGCGCCTCTCCAATTCCTTGTCCAGTTCGTCCAGCAGGATGTTCGACAAAAGCGGCGACAGCGGGCCACCCTGCGGCGTCCCCTCCGCCCGCGCCGAGGCCACACCCCCCACCATCAGGCCCGCCTGAAGGTAGCGTCGGATCAGCCCCAGCACCCTCTTGTCCTCCACCCTTCTGACCACCAACGCCATCAATACGTCGTGATTGACCCGGTCAAAGAACTTTTCCAAATCCATATCCACCACCCACCGACGGCCCTCCGACACGTACTGACGCGCCGTACACACCGCCTGGTGAGCGCTCCGACCCTCCCGGAAGCCGTAGCTCGACTCCGAAAAGTCACCATCGAATATGGGATTCAGCCTCTGATGCAGCGCCTGCTGTATCAGTCGGTCCAGCACCGTCGGGATGCCCAGTTGCCGCATCCCTCCGCCAGGCTTGGGGATTTCCACACCCTTAACCGCCTGCGGCTGGTATTCTCCTTTCAACAGGCTCTCTTTGATCACCGCCCAGTTCCGGTTCAGGTACCCCGGAAGTTCCCCAACGCTCATTCCATCCACGCCGGGCGCTCCATTGTTACCTTTCACCCTCTGCCAGGCTTTCATCAGGTTCTCGCGATCGACCACCTCCTCCATCAGGTTGCGCGTCCTCTGATCGGGTTTGCCCTTCGTTGCTCCTGAGCTTGATGCTCCATGACCATACTCTCGGGAGTTCCGCCCCCTACCCTCCGGCCCGAATACGGCCATCCCAGGCCGCAATTCTGCTTCTGCACTCATCGGAAAACTCCAGTCCCTCTCACGCTTCACATGTTCGGGCCTTCGTCTGTGATCGACAGACTACTATGCCCTCGGCTGACTTCTGGACGCCATTCCCTCACCCTCTCAGGATCGGTAGCACATGGCAGTTGTCCAGATCTCCCCGGGTAAGATGCACCCACCTTCACGCTTATGCCCGCCGCATCTACGTCCGCACCTTCCGTATCAGTATAGGGCTTTGAAGATATTTGCCTTCTCACCCGGCGCGACCGCCTCGTATACGATTCCTGTTCGTCAGGCCAGCGCTTTGCCTGCGGCTTCCTTCAGACTCCGCCTCGCGGCGGACGCCCTTGCCGTCCGGCTAACAGTTCCCCTGATCGGGCCTGTAGAGGACTTTCACCTCCAAGTGGGTGCGCCATGCCGGGCGCACAAAGAAAACCCCTCCCCGCCCTGGGCAGGAAGGGGTCTGTTCAGCTCCGCCCCCGCTCAGGCTTCGTCGGTGTGGCGCGGCGGCGCTTTCAAGATGAAGGCCACCACCAGGCCGATGACGGTCACCGCGGCCGCGGACAGGATGGCGATGGTGTAGGACCCGGTCTGGGTCTTGATATAGCCGCCGATCATCGGCCCCAGGAGCCCGCCGATGATGGCGCCGGGCATGGTATAGATGCCGTAGTTCTTCGGGAAGAATTTCGGCCCGAAATAGCTGTTGGCCAGAAGGGCCGCCAGGGGCACCGTGCCCGCGTAACCCATGCCCACCAGGCAGACGGAAATTATCAGGCCCCCGAAGCCCAGGGCCGCGAACAGGTAGATCATGCCGGCCAGGCCGAGGCCCATGAAGGCGCTGTCCATGACCATGGCCGCTTTCAGGCCGAAGCGGTCGTTGAACCAGCCGAAGAAAAGACGCCCCACCCCGTTGGCGATGGCGTAGACGCCCATGGCCGTGGCGGCGTCGGTCAGGCTGACGCCCTGCTCGGCGGCGAAGGGCACCACGTGGCCGATGACCATCAGCCCGCCCATCTGGATGCAGAGCAGCCACAGGCAGACCAGCCAGCAACAGGTGGTTTTCAGCATGTTGGTCCGGTTGTAGCCCCAGACTTCGGCCTGCCCGGCCGGCGGGGTCCAGTTGGCCGGAACATAGCCCGGCGGGGGGAACTTCAGCAGCAGCCCGCCGCCGGCCACCACCACCAGGAAGACCCCGGCAATGACCCTGAAGGTCACGGCCCAGCCGTAGGCGCCGATGAGGCCCCCGGCCAGCTTGGTGCCCAGGAAGAAGGTGCCCAGGGCCAGCAGCATGGTCACCAGGCCGGTGGCCAGCCCCCTTTTATCAGGGAACCAGCGGATCATGGTCGAGGTGGGCACCAGATTGGAGAGGCCGATGCCGTAACCGCCCAGGATGCCGTAGCCCAGGTAGAGGATGGGGAGGCTGGTGGTGAAAGAGGCCAGCAAAAAGCCGGCCGCCGCCAGAAGCCCGCCCAGGCTGGCCGCCCGGCCGGGGCCGACTTTGGCCATGACATTGCCGCCGGTCAGCATGCCCAGGCTGAAGAAGACCAGCACCAGGCTGAAGGTGAAGGCCGTCTGGTGGCGCGCCCAGCCGAAAGTGTTTTCCAGGGGGAGGATGAAGATTGAAAAGGCGTACAGCATGCCCATGACCAAGCTGACCAAAAGGGCCACAGCCATGATGAACCCGCGGTTGGTTGCGGCTTGCTCCACAGAGTTGACAGTAGCGACCTGACTCATGTTGCCTCCTGTTCGCTCCGCTGACCTTTAAGCGGAGGGGAAGGCCCCCGGGCCGAACGGCGGCCCGGGGGCGCGCGAGACTTGATAAATACGCCGGCGGACAGCGGGGGGCCCGGAACGCGGCCCGGACCCCGGCGGCCCGCTAATACGCGCCGTGCTCCCGGACGTATTCGTACATGGCGTCCACGTTTTCGATGCTGGCGTCGCCGATGTTGACGCCGGTGTCGAAAATGAAACCGCCGTCGTCTTTCATCAGGTCCATAAGCTTTTTGCATTCGGCCCGGACGTCGTCGGGCGTGCCGGTCACCAGCACGGAAACCGGGAGGTTGCCCCGGACGCAGGCCACGCCCTTGAAAGCTTCCTTGGCCTTGCGGATATCGGAACCTTCGATATGCCAGACCATCTTGCCCTCAGGCACGTTCCGGAAACTGTTCAGGCGGTCGTTGCAGACGCCTTCCATCAGCACCCAGGGAATCCGGTCGTTTTTGATCAGTTCCTGGAGAAGCTGCTGCAAATGCGGCCAGTAGAATTTCTCGAACTGGGACTGGGACATGAAAGTATCCATGCACTTATGCAGGGGAATGAAGACGATCGGACAGCCGGAGGCCTTGGTCGACCTCAGGGCCACTTCCAGCATCACCGGCATGAGCTTTTCGCAGGCGGCCATGACCTTGTCCGGCCGCCGCCGGAGATCGACCATCAGGCCCTTGGTGCCCCTGAAAAAATCGCTCAGGGTGTCGAAGGGCGCCTGGGTCAGGGCCCCGCTGGAGGGCGGAAAGCCCAGTTCCTTATACTTCATGCCCAGGGCCCGGCCGGAGGCCAGGATTTTGGCGCACTCTTCCGCCGCCCGGCCCACGGTTTCGACCGCTTTCCTGATCTCCGGATCCAGGAAGGCCACCGGGCCGTAAAGGCCGAACAAATAGGATATCTCGGAATTGAAAGGCGGCAGTTTTTCAAAGGCGGCCAGGGACTTGTTGACCCTGGGCCAGTAGCGCCGAATCATGAAATCGGTCATGTCATGGATGAAGTGGTCGTATTCCTCGGGCTTCATGAGTTCCAGCTCGACAAACTGATAGGCCATGTTGTCGGGCAGGCCGTGGCCGGCCCATTTCAGGTGCTGGAAGTCATAGACTTCCAGAAGCGAGCCGAAACCCCGGATCCGGAAGGGATTGTCGGCCCGGTCCGGCTGGTATTTTTCGTGGTAGGCCAGCCAGGCCTGGCTCATGGCCTCGGGGTTGTACATCACCTCCTTGATGCTGTAGCCGGACAGGCGGGCCGGAAAATATTCCGGCATCACGATCATCGGCACCCGGTCGGGCTTCCTTAAGGCCACCGCGTCTTCGAACCTTTTCTGCCGCTCGTCGTAAAGTTTGGAATAGTCAGTCATTTCACTTACCTCCCAGCCATTTTTGGGCATAGGTCACGTTGACCATGGCGTCGGTGGCGAAGATGTCCGCGCCCACGTACTTGCAGACATGCTCGTCGGTCTGCCCGCCGCCGACAATCACCTTGACCTTGTCGCGCAGGCCGGCCGCCTTGAGGCCCTCGACCACTTCCCTCATGGGGTCGTAGGCCAGGGTCAGCAGACCGGAGAGGCCGACGATGTTCGGCTGCCAGTTCTTCGCTTCCTCGACAATGGTCTTGGTCGGGACGTCCACCCCCAGGTCCTTGACTTCGAGGCCGGCAATGTCCATCATCATGCCCGCGATGTTCTTGCCGATGTCGTGAATGTCGCCCTCCACCGTGGCGATGAGGGCCTTGCCGAGCTTCTTTTCGTCGGCGGCGCTGTCGGCGGCGCTCAGATAGGGCTTGATGAGTTCGGAACCGGCCTGCATCAGCTCGCCGGACAGGATCAGTTCCGGGACGAAATACTCCTTGGCTTCAAAGCGGGCGCCGATTTCGGCCATGCCCTTCTGGTAGGCTTCAAAAACCTCCTTGCCGCTCTTGCCGTCGCCCAGGTACTTTTTGGTCAGCTCCAGGGCTTCTTCCTCCATCAGTTCAACAACAGCGTTAATCAAATCCTGCATGGTCTACCTCCTGAAAATGGTCGATGAATGGTCGATGAATGGTCGCAAAAGGCCCGCCGGAAGCCGGTCGAAAGCTCAGGCCGGGGGGCCGATCTGCCTGGCCCGATAGGCCCGGTTGAATTTAAGGCAGTGGCGGTCCTGCCCGAGAAGGGCTTCCGCCGCCAGGGCCATGGCTTTGAGGTCCCGGTTTTCAGGGTCGCTGATGGCCGTATCCAGGCCGGCCTGGATGGTCAGGGCCATGAAGGCCTGGTTCAGGACCGAGCGCAGCGGCATCCCGAAACTGATGTTGGAATGGCCGCAGGTCAGGTGGACCCCGGGGAATTCGGCCTTGACCGCCCTGATGGTCTCCAGGGTGACCAGGCCGGCCTGGGTATTGGTGGAAATGGTCATGACCAGCGGATCGACGTACAGGGCTTCGTCGGCCAGGCCCTGTTCGCGGCACAGCCCCACCAGGCGGCGGACAACGGCCAGGCGGCCGGCCACGGTTTCCGGAATGCCGCTGTCGTCCAGGCCCAGAACGATCAGCTCGGTCTTATACCTGGCGGCCAGGGGCAGAACGCCCTCGATCCGTTTCTGTTCACCGGACAAACTGTTGATCATGAGTTTCGACGGTTGGTAGGCGGCCGCTTTTTCCAGCCCGGCGGCCAGGGCTTCCGGGTTGGCGCTGTCCAGGCACAAGATGGCCTCGGGCGCGGCCTCGTGGATCAGCTCTATGAGCCAGACCATGTCCCCCGGCTCGCGGGCCGGCAGGGTGCCGGCGTTGACGTCCAGATAGGCGGCCCCGGCCTGGTACTGCCTTCTGGCCAGCTCGCGGATGAAGTCCGCGTCGCGGTTCTTGACGGCCTCGCCGACCCGGCTGCGGGTGCCGTTTATTTTCTCGCCGATAATAATCATAAAAACCATACCTCCTGTGGTTTATAAAAAAGACGAACCGGCCCGCCCGGGCCCGGAAAACGGGCGAGGAAAGGACAGCGCCTATAAAGCCGGTCGGGAGCTGGTCAGGCGCCGGCCCGGTTTCAGATCGTCGTTGGCGGCAGAAGGTGAACGATTCAAGATATACTATCTTATGTTTTTGAGTATAGCCACTAGATAGATTACAGTCAAGCAAAAAGCATATTATATATATAACTTTTTTATATTCCCGGAGGCATATATATATATCGGCTGAAGGGCTCGGCTTCAGGCCGGCCGTCAGGACCTGGAATAGGAAGGGGGAGCCGCGGGGGGATCGTCTAAGGCGGGGGGTAGCCGCCCGGCGGCGGAACGGGTCGCCGGGCGCACGCAATTCTCAAAGTAGCCCGATTATAAAAATAGCCGGTCGCCCCGGAGAGGGCGACGGAGCGGAGCGACCGGCCAGGTCGGCCAATCCGTCCCCTGCCGGGCAAAAATCGCCCTTTTTGCCCGGCTGCGACCAGAGCACTTGAAGATGGAAAGCTACTTTGAGAATTGTGGCCGGCCGTCAGGCGGCCGGCGAATAATGCGGGGAGTCGCCGCGCAGGCCGAAGCCGACTTCCTCGCCGATGGCCTGGACCCGGCCGGACAGGCAGTGGCGGCACTGGTCCGCGTTGTCGTCCAGGCACGGCTTGTCGTCATAGAGCATATATTGACGGCGATATTCCCGCGAAGTGATGATGGGCATAAGAATGTTGGCCCCGGCCAGGAGGCCCTTTTCCCGGCCCAGGTGGTCCAGGGCCTGCAGGGCCGTGGTGGCCGCGATGTTGACGTTTTTCAGATAAAGCCGGGTCAGGGCGATCATTTTCAGGCTGAGGTCCAATCGCCGGCGGCGCTGGTCGGGGGAATCGAGGCCGTCGGCCACGGCCTGCCGCCCCAGGGGCGTATCCTGGTGGACCACATAGGGCCCCATGCCGATCATGTCGATATCCATCTGCCGGTAAAAGATGATGTCATCCACCAGGTTCTCGAGGGTCTGGCCGGGCAGGCCGATCATCACCCCGGTCCCGACCTGGTAGCCCAGGCCCTTCAGGACCGACAGGCATTGCCGCCGATAGTCGAAATCATGGTGGCGGTCGGCGGGGTGGATGCGGCGGTAGAGCTCTGGGCTGGAGGTTTCCATCCGCAGCAGGTAGCGGTGGGCCCCGAGTTCCCGCCACCTTTTATAGGTCTCCGGGCGCTGTTCGCCCAGGCAGAGGGTGACGCCCAGGCGCCCGCCTTCGATCTGGCCTATTTCGGACAGCAAATCGTCGATCAGCTCGATGAAGTCCAGGTCGTTTCTCTCCCCGCTCTGCAGCGTCACCGAACCGTACTGGTTCCGTTCGGCCCAGGCGACCAGGCCCAGGACCTCTTCCCGGCTCATGGTGAAACGCTTGACCTGGTGGTTGCCGGACCGGATGCCGCAGTAAAAGCAGTTTTTGAGGCAGAGGTTCGACATCTCGATCAAACCCCGGTAATAGGCCTTCCGCCCGACCCAGCGGGTTTTGACCTCGTAGGCCGCCTTGAAAAGAAGCTCGAGATCCGATTCGGATTCCAGGCCGATGAGGTACAGCAAGTCGTCTTTACTCAGCTCGTCCTTCCGCAAGATTTGATTCAGCATGGGTTCCCTCCGGGGCGGGCCGCCTCGGCCGGCAGGGTTTCGTTCATGCTGCCGCTCCGGTAACCGCCGATGTCCAGGGCCACGTAAGAGAAGCCCAGGCTTTGGAAGTGGGTGTTAATCAGGTCGCGAAACTCGTCGGAGGCCAGCCGGGCTATGTCGGGGGCCTCAACTTCAATGCGGGCCAGGCGGCCCTGGTCGTGAAAGCGGACCCGGACCTGCCTGACCCCCAGGTCCAGCAGATACTGTTCGGCCAGGTTCACCCGGCGGAGCCCCTCCGGGCTGATGGTCTGGCCGTAGGGGAAGCGCGAGGCCAGGCAGGCGAAGGAGGGCTTGTTCCAGGTCGGCAGGCCCTCCGCCCGGGACAGCCGCCGCACTTCGTCTTTGGTCAGGCCGGCCTCGCGCAGCGGGCTGACGACCTTCAGCTCCCGCAGGGCCTGGAGGCCCGGCCGGTAATCTTTTTCGTCATCGGCGTTGGAAGCTTCGATGACCGTTTCCGCGCCATAGGCCCCGGCGGCCTCCCAAATCTTGGCGAACAGGGCTTTCTTGCATAAATAGCAGCGGTTGGGCGGGTTCTGGGCGAAGCCGTCCAGGCTCAATTCCTCGGAATCGACGATCTCGTGCCGCACCCCCAAATGCCTGGCGAAAGCGACGGCCGCCTCCAGTTCCCGGGCGGGAAAGCTCAGGGAGCGCCCGGTGACGGCCAGGACGTTGTCGCCCAGCACGTCCCGGGCCGCTTTCAGTAGAAAGGACGAATCGACCCCGCCGGAAAAGGCCAGGCCCACCCGCCCGAGTCTTTTCAGATGTTCTTTCAGCCGTTCAAATTTACCGTTCAGGCCGGTCATAAGTTCAACCCTTTTTTTGAGGCCGCCCGGAGACCTCGCCGCTGATTAGGGGGCCGCCGCCGAGCACGGTGTCGCCCTGGTAGAAGACCGCCGCCTGGCCGGGCGCCAGGGCGCGGTGCGGACGGTCGAAGTCGATGATCACCGTTCCGCCGGGGCCGGGCCTGACGACCGCCGGGGCGGCTTTCTCCCGGTAACGCGTCTTGACCGTCACGGCCGTCGGCCCTTCCAGCTTTTCGACCGAGATCAGGTTGACCGGCCCCACCAGCGCGCGGTCGGCCTCCAGTTCGGGCGCCTGGCCGAGGGTGACGGCGTTGCCGGCCCGGTCGATTTTGGTGACGTAAAGGCGGCGGCCCCGGCAAACGCCCAGCCGGCGCCGCTGGCCTATGGTGTAATGGATGAGGCCCCGGTGCCGCCCCAGGACCCGGCCCTGGCGGTCGATAAAGTCGCCGGGCGGCGAAACCAGGCCCAGGGCCAGCAAAAAATCCCCGTAACGGCCGTTTTCGACAAAGCAAATGTCCTGGCTGTCCGGCTTTTCGGCGTTTTCAAGGCCGTGGGCCCGCCCCAGCCGCCGAACGCCGTCCTTGGTCAGGCCGCCCAGGGGGAAAAGAGTTTCGGCCATTTGTTCCTGGGTCAGGGCGTAGAGCACATAGCTCTGGTCCTTGGCGGCGTCGAGGGCGGTTTTCAGCAGATAGCGCCGCCGGCCGCGGTCGTATTCGATCCGGGCGTAATGGCCGGTGGCCAGGTAATCGCAGCCGAGGGCCTTCATCCGGTCCCGGAGGTGGTGAAATTTTATATAGCGGTTGCAGTCCAGGCAGGGGTTGGGGGTCAGCCCGGCGGCGTAGGCTTCGGCGAAACGCCGGATGACCTCCTGGCGGAACAGCAAAGTGAAGTTGAAGACATAGTGGCGAAAGTTCAGCCGGTCGGCCACCTGGGCGGCGTCCAGGACGTCGCTCAGCGCGCAGCAGCTCCGGCGGCCGGCCCCCGGCTCCGGTCGGCCGGAGTCGAAAAGCTTCAGCGTGGCCCCGAGCACTTCATGGCCGTCGCCCCTCAGAAGCAGCGCGGCCACCGAACTGTCGATTCCCCCGCTCATGGCGGTCAGCACTTTCATATGCCCTCGCCGTCCAGCCCCGAGACGTCGGTCACTCTTTCCTTGGCGATTCTTTCGATCTGGGACAGCCGTCCCTTTTTAAATATAATCACCACCTGCCCGAATTCCAGGTGCTCGAGGGCCCGGTTTATTTTTTTTATGAGCGCCGGCCGGCTGAATTCCTGAACCCCGCCCGGCGCCAGAAGCTCGTCCGGGCTGAAATTCTCCTGCCGTTCGACCTGAACCAGGCGGAAATTCTGAATGACCAGGGTGATCCGGCCGTGAAACGAAGTTTTCAGCAGGTTCATCAACGAGTCGAACAGGGCCGGCGTCAGCGGCGGCTGGGGGGTAAAATCTCTCATGCTCTTCCGGGGACCGCTTCCAGCAAGACTTTCATGAGTCCGCCGCAGACCATGCCGTCTTCTTCCGCGGAATCCGTCAGATCAATCTCCAGCAGATCGTAAGCCCCGCCGCCAATGACGGCGAGCGCCTGGCGGATGACCGCCGCCTCGGCGCAGCCGCCGCCGATGCTGCCGATGATCTGGCCGTAAGGCCGCACGACCATTCTGGCGCCCGCTTCCCTGGGGCAGGAGCCGCGGGTGGCCACCACGGTGACCAGCGCCGATTCCTCGCCGGGATTTTCGGCCAGCCACTTCAGGGCCTCGATATCCGGGTCATGGCCGGGCCCGCCGGGGGAGGGCCGCCCGGCTCCGCCGGAGGTCCCGGCCGGGCCCCCGCGCCGGTGGGCGATGAGTTCCGCCAGAATGGAGACCGCGATCTCCTCGGGCGTGACCGCGCCGAGGTCCAGGCCGACGGGGCTGTGCAGCCGGGCCAGATGGGCCTCCGCCCCGCTTTCGCCGGCCAACTGCTTTTTGATCACCGCCGTCCGGCTTTTTGAGCCGACCATGCCGACATAGCCGGGAAAATTTTTCAAAAGGGCCTTGAGGCACAAAAGGTCATGGCGGTGGCCCCGGGTGGCGACGACCACATAGTCGTTGGGCCGAAAGTTCAGGCGGTCCCCGAGACGGTCGAAGCCGTCGCAGATCACGGCCCGCGCGTCGGGGAAGCGGGCCGGGTTGGCAAAGGAGGGCCGGTCGTCATAGACGATGACCTGAAAGCCGCAGCCGGCGCCAAAGGCTGCCAGCGGAAGGGCGATATGCCCCCCGCCGAGGACGATCAGGCGGGGCCGGGGCACAAAATGCTCCCGAAGGCTTATTGCCCCGTTGTTCTGGCTGAAGACCAGGCCGCCGCGATCCGGGCCGGCTTCCCCCTCCCGGGCGGCCGGGCCTTCGTCGAGGTATTTCCGGATGCCGGCCGGCCGGTATTCCGAAACCAGCACCGCGCTCCGGCCGTCCAGGATTTTTCGTAAAAGCTGCTGATAAATGTCCGACATGGTGATCCGGCCGCCCTTCCCCTGACTTAAGCCTGCCTCGGCCGGGGGCAGACGCGGTCCCTGCTCTGAAAGCCTGGTAAGTATATCGATTTAATAATTTTTATATCTCTCCGGGCCGCCGTGGCCAACCTGAAAAAGATCCCCCACCGTTTGACATTTCCCCCCGGCCGCCTAAAATATTATAATATAAGGAGTTGAAATGCGCTACAGTTATAAGCCGAAAGGCGTCTGTTCGAAAAGCATCGGCTTTGAGCTCGAGGGCGGGAGGGTTCACAATCTCAGCTTCGAAGGCGGCTGCCCCGGCAACCTCCAGGGCCTGGCCCGCCTGGCCGAAGGCCGCGAGGTGCGGGAGATCGTGGCCCTGCTGAGCGGCCTCAAATGCGGCCGGAAAAAGACCTCCTGCCCCGACCAGTTGGCCAAAGCCCTTAAAAAGGCCTCCCGGCCGTCAGCGCAGCACCGTGGCCAGGGTGACCAGATTGATGAACCTGATCCCGGAAGTGCGGGCCGGCAGGCCCACAATCTCGAAATCGGCTTCCCCGCCGGGGGACAGGAAGGTGGGGTATAAAAAGCAAGCGCCCTCAGCCATGAAACGCCCGTTTTCATCGTGGATGGCCGCCTTGAAGGTCACCGCCTGCAGCGGCTCGGCGCCGTTGTTGCGGACCCGGCCGATCACCCGGATATGGGCGCCGTTGTTGAAATAGCTCCACTGGTAGTCGAGCACGTCCACCGGCAGGCTGCCTTCGGCCCGGGTGGTGATGTTTTCGGTGAGGGCGGCCGGCCCGGGCTGGGCCGGGGCGCCGCCCCGGCCGCCGAGGCAGGCCGGGGCCAGGAGCATAAGCGCCAGCAGGGCCGCCGCCGGAAGGCGGCGGCCCGGGGATGAAAAGACGGGGGTCCTGCTCATCTTCAGCCTCCGGTCTCAGGCTTAGTCTTAGAAGGGGGTCAGTCTTTCTGGGTGTTGGTCAGGAGGCGGATGGCCTTGAGGGGCCTGACGCTCCGGGGCCGATTGGTCTGGGCCACGATGGTGAATTGGCCGTCGGCCCCGGGCCGGACGAGGGCCGGGGTGATGGCGCCTTCGCCCATGGCCGTGCCGAGGCCGTCCTCGTCGAACATCAGGGCGTAGACAAAGCCGCCCTGGGGCGCCCGCCCGTTGTTGCGGATAGTGCCGGTAAGCTCGATCCGGCGGCCGTCGGGCAGATAGCGCCAACTGAATTCGGTGACGTCAAAGGGCAGGCTGGCCCGGCCGCGCCGGTCGATGACGTCCACCTCCGTGGGCGCGCGGTAGCCTAGGTCGGTCCGCCCGCAGGCGCTGAGGAGCAGGGCGGCCGACAAGACCAGAATAAGCGGGGCCAGCCGCCGGCCGGCCTGGCGTTCAGTTCTCATTTTCCAACCCGCCCATGGCTTCCACCGCCAGGGTCATAAAATCCAGAAGCGGGAGGCCCAACTGTTCGCAGAGCTTGATATGCCCGCGGTTGACGCTGCGGGCGAAGCCCTTGTCCTTCATCTTCCTGACCGCCGACGACGGCTTGACGCTGGCCACCTTTCTGTCGGGCTGCACCAGGGCCGCGGCGCTGATCAGGCCGGTGACCACTTCCCCGCAGGTCACGGCCAGATCCAGCTCGGTCTCCCGCGTCAGGCCCAGCATTTCGGCGTTGTGGCGGGCAATGGCTTCCAGTTCCTCAGGGGCCAGGCCGGAATCGGCCAGCAGTTCCGCCGTCCGCCGCCCGTGCCGCTCCGGGCTGTTCTCGGTTTCCTGATAGTCCAGGTCGTGCAGGAGCCCCAGAATCCCCCAGCGTTCGGCCTCTTCGGCGCCCTTGCCCAGGCGCAGGGCCAGGGCCCGGAGCACGGCCTCCGAGGCCAGGGAGTGACGCCTGAGGGCCTCGGATTCCAGATGCTTCTCCATCAGGGCCAGGGCCTGATTGCGGTCCATAATCCCTCTCACAGATATTTGCGGCTGTTTCTCTTCAGCTTGACCACCGAGCGGCGCAGCTCCTGGCGGGCTTTCTTGTCCCGGGTCTCGGCCAGCCTGGCCTTCAAGCTCTTGATCTCGGCTTTGACGACCCGGGGATTGGACTTTTCGAGCTCCGGGTCGACGGCCTGCTTTTCAGCCCGGCGCACGGCCAGGGTGATCTCGAAACGGTTCATGGCCGCAAGGCCTTCCACGGCTTTGGCTTTGTCCTTCAGTTCGCTGAAGCTCAGCTTGGACAGGTTGACGGCTTTCTTAGCGGCCATTTTCGCACCTCATGATTTTTGGTCTCCGGTCTGAATTGCCTTCAGAAGCCCCGCCCTAGACGGAGCAATAGGGTACTATACTAAAAAACCGGCCGTTTGGGAAGTTTTTATTGAGCGCCGCGAACCGGCCGGGGCGGCCTCAGTTGACGGCGCCGTCCCGGGCGCCGCTCTGGAAGAAGGCCACCATCTGCCGGGCCACGGCCACGGCCACATTGACCTGGCTTTCGGCGGTGGAGGCGCCCAGGTGGGGGGTGCCGATGAAGTTTTCCAGGCCCAGGAGGGGATTTTGGGGATCGGGCGGCTCCTGGGCGAAAACGTCCAGGGCCGCGCCGGCCAGCCGGCCCGAGACCAGGGCCCGGTAAAGGGCGCTTTCATCCACCAGGCCGCCCCGGGCGCAGTTTAAAAGCACCGCCCCGGGCTTCATTTTGGCCAGGGCCCGGGCATCGATGATGTTGGCGGTCTCCGGGGTCTTGGGGAGGTGCAGGCTGACGAAATCGGCGGTCGCCAGAATTTCGTCCAAAGCGGCCGGCTCGGCGCCGCAAGCCCTAACCTGATGGTCAGGGAGATAGGGATCGTGGGCCAGGACGGTCTGGTCGAAAGCCCGGGCCAGGTGGGCCATGCGGCGGCCGACGGCCCCCAGGCCGATCAGCCCCAAAGTCTTGCCTTTCAGTTCGGCGCCGGCCAGGGCGCTTTTCTCCCAGCGGCCGGCCTTAAGCGACAGGCAGCCGCTCACCAGGCGCCGCAGCAGGGCCAGCAGGAGGCCGAAAGCCAGTTCGGCCACGGCGTTGGCGTTCTGCCCGGGGGTGTTCATAACCAGGACCCCGGCCGCCGTGGCCGCCGGGACGTCGATATTGTCCACCCCGGCCCCGGCCCGGCCGACCACCTTCAAGGAAGCGGCCCGGGCCAGGACTTCGGCCGTGACCTTGGTGGCGCTGCGGACCACCAGGCCCTGGTAGCCGCCGATGAGCTCCAGCAGCTCATCGGCGCCGAGCTTGAAAAGCTCATCCGCCTCAAAGCCGGCCTCCCGGAAGATTCGGGCGCAGAGCGGATCGGTTTTTTCACTGATGAGGATTCGGGGCATGGTCAACCGTTCACTCTCTGAAATTCGGCCATGAAGTCCACCAGACGCCGCACGTCATCCAAAGTCACGGCATTGTAGAGGGAAGCCCGGAGCCCCCCCACACTGCGGTGCCCGCCGAGGCCGACCAGGCCGGCGGCCTGGGATTCCTTCTTGAATTTCTTCTCCAGCTCTTCACCGGGCAGGCGGTAGGTGACGTTCATGACCGAGCGGCTGCCGGGCCGGGCCGTGCCCCGGTAGTAGCCCTGGCTGTCGTCAATGGCCTGGTACAAAAGATCGCTCTTGGCCTGGTTGAGGGCCGCCATGTTGTTCAGGCCGCCGACCGTGTTCAGCAGCCACTTGAAAGTCAGGCCCGAGACGTACAGGCTCCAGACCGGCGGGGTGTTGTACATGCTCTGGTTTTTGATGTAGACCGGATAACTGAGCATGCTGGGCACATCCAGGCGGGCCTTGTCGGCCAGTTCCCGCCTGATGGCCACCACGGTCAGCCCGGCCGGGCCGATGTTCTTCTGGGCCCCGCCGTAAATCAGGCCGAAAGGCCGCAGGTCCAGGGGGCGGGACAGCAGTTCCGAAGACATGTCGGCCACCAGCGGCCCCGGGGCGTTGTGCGGAAACCTGGACCACTGCGTGCCCCGGACGGTGTTGTTGCTGGTTATATAGACATATTTGGCCTCCGGGTCGAAATCGAAAACCTCGGGAATGTGGGTGAAGTCGTCGTCTTCGGAACTGGCGGCCAGCCTGGGGTTGGCCCCGCAGATGCGGGCCTCCTTGAAGGCCTTGGTGGACCACAGGCCCGTATTGATATAGTCGCAGCGGCCGCCGGGGCCGGCGAAGTTCAGGGGAATCATGGCGAACTGGAGACTGGCCCCGCCCTGGCAGAAGATTACCGCCCAGTCGCCGTTGAGGCCCAGCAGGGCCCGGAAATCGGCCTCGGCCTCGGCGGCCATGGCCTGGACCTCCGGGCCGCGGTGGCTGTTTTCCATGACGGACATGCCGGTGCCGTTCCAATCCAGAAGGTCGCGGGCGGCTTCTTCCAGCACTTCCCGGGGCAGGGCGCCGGGCCCGCCGTTAAAATTGGCTACTCTCATTGTCCAAACTCCGAAGGGCGCCGGTCGGCGCCCATTTTTATAATGTCCCCCAAGGTCTTGATTGAAAAGCCGGGGGAAAGCCCGAAGAGTCAATAATAGGTGGAGAGCGGCCCGGCGTCAAGGAATTTTCCGCGCCCTACGGCCGGGCGGGCGCCGGCCCCTCCAGCCGCCGGTGCATGGCCTTCCTCACGGCGCGCAGGATATTCTCATAGCCGGTGCAGCGGCACAGGTGGCCGCTGAGCAGCTTCCGCAATTCGTCGTCGCTGTATTCCCGGCCGCTCTCCAGAATCTCGACGGCCGTCATCATGAAGCCCGGGGTGCAGAAGCCGCACTGGATGGCCGTCTCGTCAATGAAGGCCTGCTGGAGATCGCTCAACTCGCCGCCGGGGCCGGCCAGGCTTTCAAGGGTGCGGACCTTTTTGCCCCGGACCCAGACCGCCAGGTAGAGGCAGGAATTGAAGCATTCGCCGTCGATGAGGACATTGCAGGCGCCGCACTCGCCCACCTCGCAGCCCTTCTTCACCGAGGTCAGGCGATAGTCGTTGCGCAGCATGTCGGTCAGGGAGGAGCGGGCATCCACCACGTGCGCCACATCCCGGCCGTTGAGATTGAATTCGACCATTCTGAACTGATCTTTCATGACAGTTCACCTCCGCAGCGCCTGACCGATTCGGCCAGGCAGCGTTTGGCCATTTCCACCGCGATATGCCGGCGGAAGTCCCTGGAGGCCCGCCAGGAATCGCGCGGGTCGATGTCGTCCAGCACGGCCAGGCCGAAGGCTTCGACAGTGGCCCGGTCCACGGGCCGGCCGTTGGCGGCGGCCTCGGCCGAGGGCGCGCGCCTGGGGACGGGACCGGCCACCCCGTAGGCGAGGCGGACCCGCTCGAAGGTCTTCCCGTCCGGCGAAAGCCTGGCGTTGACCGAACAGCCGGTGGTGGCGATATCCATGGCGTTGCGCAGGGCATACTTGTAATAATAACCCCAGGTCCGGTCGTAGCTGGCTCTGGGAATGAGAATGGCGGTCTGGATCTCGCCCGGACGGATGTCCACCGTCCCCGCCCCGAGATAAAAATCCCTGATGGGCAGGCGGCGCTCACCGGCCGGGCCGGTCAGCTCCACCACCGCCTCCCAGGCGTGGAGGGTCGAGGCGGAATCGGCCGAAGTGACGCCGTTGCAGGTGTTGCCGCCGATGGTGCCGAGGTTGCGGATTTGCGGGCCGCCCACCAGGTCCACCGCCTCGCCCAGCACCCCGATGTGCTTCCGGATGACCGGGCTTTTGGTGATCTGCGAAAAGCTGGTCAGGGAGCCGAGGCGGATGCTCCCCTCATCGTCCAGCCGGACGCCCCGCAGTTCGTCCAGGCGCTGGATGGAAATCAGCTCTTGGCCGGCCAGCCGGCCTTCCCGCATCTGCACCAGCACGTCCGAACCGCCCGCGATGACCCGGGCCCCGGGGTGCTCCAGCCGCAGGGCGACGGCCTCCTGAAGGCTTTCCGCCTCGTACAGTTCCTTTATGTCGTACATTATATTATTTCTCCTCCCGCCAACTGTCGCGGATAAGCCCCTCTTCGGTGAAGCGCTGAAAGAGGATGTGCGGATTCAGCGGCAGCCGGTCGATGGCCACGCCGGTGGCGTTGAGAATGGCGTTGCGGATGGCCGGCGCCACCGGGGTGGCGGGCGGTTCGCCCAGGGCCTTGGTGCCGAAGGGGCTGGTGGGTTCGTAATTTTCCACGAACTGAGCTTCCAGGTGGGGATGGTCCATAAAGGTGGACAGCTTATAGTCCAGCAAATTGCCGTTCAGGGGCCGGCCGGTTCGGGGATCGAACAGCAGCTGCTCGGACAGGGCGAAGCCTATGCCCATGGACATGCCGCCGTGCACCTGGGCCTCGGCCAGGGCGGGATTGATGAGCCGGCCGCAGTCATGGACGTTGACGATCTTGATCAGCCGCGCCCGGCACAGGGGGATGTCCACCTCCACCTCGGCAATGCAGCAGCCGAAGGAGTAGGCGTTGCTCTTGATCTGGCAGGTGGACTCGGCGGTGAGGTGCTCACTGTGCTCCAGGCTGTAGAAGGCTTCGAGGGCCAGGTCCCCGAGGGGCATCAAGATCCGCCCGTCCGTCTGGCGCACGATATTGCTGTCCACCACATTGAGACTGGAGACCGGCGTCCGGGTCAGTTCGCCGGCGTAGCGCAGAATCTTGTCTTTCAGAATCTGGCCGGTCTGGCGGATGGAAAAGCCGCAGACATAGGTTTGGCGGGAGGCGTAGGCGCCGAGGCCGAAGGGGGTGACGTCGGTATCCTGACAGGAGATCACGTGCACGTCCCGGTAGTCCCTGAGGCCCACCACATCGGCCGCCATCTGGGCATAGGCGGTGTCCGCCCCCTGCCCTATCTCGGTTTCGGCGACCTGGAGCTGCATGGAGCCGTCCTGGTTCAGCACCATGCGGCAGGAGGAATGCTCCAGCGAAATAGGCCAGACCCCGGTGTTGTACCAGAGGTAGGACAGACCTATGCCCCGGCGGACCGGCCCGGCCTGTTTTTTGTAGGCCGCCGCCTTGCGGCGGTAGTCCATGTAGGCTACGGCCCGGTCCGCGCACTGGTTGAAACTGTCGAAGTAGTTTTCATTTTTGGAAAAATTGTCCCGGTAGCCCACCGGCATGATGTTCCGGCGGCGAAAGGCCTCCGGGTCGAGCCCCAGGGCCAGGCAGATGTCATCGGTATGGCTCTCCACGGCGAACATGGCCTGCGGAATGCCATAGCCGCGCATGGCGCCGGCGACGGGTTTGTTGGTGTAGACGGTGTAGGCGTCGCCCCGGACGTGGGGACAGGGGTACATCTGCGGGAAGGCGCCCAGGCCCTTGGCGGCGATGGAGTGGCCGTGGGAGGCGTAGGCCCCCTGGTCGGAAAAGCATTCCAGTTTGCGGGCCACGTAGGTTCCGTCCGGCCGCAGCCAGGAGACGAGGTGGGACCGGATGGAATGGCGCACCCGGTTACTGACGAAGGTTTCCTCGCGGGAGACGTCCATCTTGACCAGGCGCCCGCCCAGCTGTTGGGACACGAAGGCGGTCAGGGGTTCGTAGAGGGTATCCTGCTTGTTGCCGAAGCCGCCGCCGATGTAGGGCTTGATGAGGCGGATCTTGCCCCACGGCAGGCCCAGGGCCTGGCCCACGGTGCGCCGCACGATGTGCGGAATCTGCGTGGAGGAGACTATGACCAGGCGGCCGTTTTCGCCGTAGGCGAAAACGATGTGGTTTTCGATATGGCAGTGCTGGACGACCGGCGTTTCATACCACCTGTCGACGCAGATCAGCCCCGGCTCCCTGATGGCCCCGTCATAGTCGCCCTTATTGATGGAGGTATGGGCCAGGACGTTGCCGGGGAATTCCTCGTGAATACGGGGGGTGCCGTCCTTCATGGCCTCCTGCACATCCAGCACAAAGGGCAGCTCTTCGTATTCCACTTTGACCAGCCTGGCCGCCCGGGCGGCGGCGACCTCGTCCTCGGCCACGACCACGGCCACGTCGTCGCCGTAGTAACGCACATGGCGGTTCAGCATCAGCCGGTCCGCAATATCCTGGTGATGCGGGTCGGTGGACCAGGGGTGGCCGGCGGTCGGAAACGGGATGTCCGGCACCTCGAAGCAGGTGAAGATCCTGACGACGCCGCGCCCGGCCGCGGCCTCTGACGTCTCCACGGATTTGACAAGGCCGTGGGCGATGGTGGAATGGACAATTTTCAGGACCAGCGCGCTTTTGTCGCACAGGTCGTCAGTATATTTGGCCCGCCCGGTCGCCTTGTCATAGGCGTCCAGCCGGGTTACGCTTTGGCCTACATTTCCCATCTGAACCTCCCTGGCCCGTTTTCCGGCCCGATATGGATTTTGGCGTTCCGGATTTATTTCCGCCCCTGGCCGCCGGGCGTTTGCGGCGGCCCCCGAAAAAAAGTCCCAGAACCCAGAAAAGCAAACGCCAAGCCTGGCCTGTTGCTTTCCTGTAGCCTGAGACGATTGCGGTCGCCCGGTAGAGACGTTCATCCCATATCGATGAACTTATACAGAAAACGACACTATAATAATAGCACCCGGCAAAGGCCCGAGTCAATGGGTCACTTATTTTTTGGAAGTATCGGCCAGACCGGCCGGGGTGTAGATAAAAATTATTGGTAATATGTCTTTGCAAGAATGCTAAAATATGATATGCTGGTAGCAAAACGTAAGAGAAGGTTGTCAGCGAATGAACGAATTAATCCAGGAACTTTCCAAAGCAGAAATAGTTAGAATAGAGCAATTGATACAAGAATTCAAGGATAAGTTTGTTGCTGGAACCTCGGATGCTGATAATTTTATAAGCATTTCTCAGATTGAGCTTTTATGGAGTGAGTTGCAAAATAGTACCAATAATATTTATTCAGATATGATTCGGAAGATGATGAGCGAAGTTAACGAAAGCGACTTGATTCGTAAAAAAAAAGATATTACCGCCTCAAAGGAATAACTCTCAAAACACATACGAGGAATAACATTACAATCGTAAGCACGTTGGGAAAGATGTCCTTTTCCAGATATGTCCTTATCCCAAAGAACGCGGAGAGTAAGGAACTGTTATGGCAGTTGTCAGGCGTGAAGAGCGTGGCGCCTATGGACTCCTATCTGGGCCTGGCGGGCTTGCCATTCAAGATTACACCGGCGGCCATGCTGAAAATAGCATATTGGGCACAGAATCAGAGTTCTTACCAACGGGCTGAGGAAGCCATATCGGAAGCATTGCACATCCGCATTAATGACGATACGATCAGGCAGGTAACGAACTATGTGGGCGGCATGGTCTTCCAAAGCGACTGCGCAAAAGCCAACGAAGCGTTTCTTGCGCTATCAAACGGCACGCTTAAATACGAGCAAAACACAAACGGCGTTGTCTATGTCCAAACCGACGGCGCCGCGTTAAATACAAGGCTGAAAGATGAATCCGGTTCGTCGTGGCGCGAGAATAAACTCGGCGAAGTGTTTACATCCAAGGACATTCGATATTGGACGGATCACAAAGGCAAGCGCCAGCATCAGATATTGAGGAAGGAATACATCAGTTTCGTGGGCGCCGCCGAGGAGTTCAAGAAGCATTTGCTGGCTTGCGCTCTCCGCAATGGATACGGGCAATTCAAGGAGACTGTAGTTTTGAGTGACGGCGCCACATGGATCCGCAATCTGGTCGAGGACTT